>NZ_JBXAOE010000012.1:0-239556 GCF_058802485.1 Cupriavidus sp. GW822-FHT02D05
ATGATCCTGATGCTCAAGAAAAAGGGCTACACGGTGGTGATGGTGGAGCAGAACTTCCGCTTTGCCGCGCCGCTGGCGGACCGCTTTTATGTGATGGAACACGGCACGATCGTCGAGCGCTTCGCGGCTGCGGAGCTGCAGGCCAAGATGCCGGTGCTGAACGCGTTGCTGGGGGTATGAGGACCGCTTTATGACGATACTGAATTTTCCCCTTTCCGCCTTGCTGTCCCAACTGCTACTGGGGTTGGTCAACGGTGCCTTCTACGCGATGTTGAGCCTTGGCCTTGCGGTCATCTTCGGGCTGCTCAATGTCATCAACTTCGCCCACGGGGCGCTGTTCATGCTCGGCGCGGTGCTGGCCTGGATGGGCATGGAGTACGCCGGGCTCAACTACTGGGCGATGCTCGTGCTCTCGCCGCTGGCGGTGGCGCTGATCGGCATCGTGATCGAGCGCACCCTGCTGCGCTGGATCTACAAGCTCGATCATATCTACGGCTTGCTGCTGACGCTGGGCATCACGCTGGTGATCGAGGGCATCTTGCGCTCGGTGTACGGCGTGTCGGGCCTGCCTTACTCGGCGCCGCAGGCGCTGGGCGGCGCTACCAACCTGGGCTTCATGATGTTGCCGAATTACCGCGCCTGGGTGGTGGTGGCGTCGCTGACGGTGTGCTTCTCCACCTGGTACCTGATCGAGAAGACCAAGCTGGGCGCCTACCTGCGCGCCGGCACCGAGAACCCCAAGATGGTCGAGGCATTCGGCGTCAACGTGCCGCTGATGGTGACGCTGACGTATGGCTTTGGCGTGGCGCTGGCGGCGTTTGCCGGCGTGCTGGCGGCGCCGGTGATCCAGGTCTCGCCGCTGATGGGGCAGAACCTGATCATCATCGTGTTCGCGGTGGTGGTGATCGGCGGGATGGGATCGATCATGGGCGCGATCCTGACCGGTCTCGGCCTGGGCGTGATCGAGGGATTGACCAAGATGTTCTACCCAGAGGCCTCGGCCACGGTGGTGTTCCTCATCATGGCAATCGTGTTGATGTTGCGCCCGTCGGGGCTGTTTGGAAGGAGTCAATGATGGGAACGATGGGAACGATGGGCCGGTCAGCCAGGAATGCGTGGTACGGATTGCTGCTGGCAGCGCTGGTGCTGGCGCCGATGGCCGGGGCGTATCCGGTGTTCGTGCTCAAGGTGCTGTGCTTCGCGCTGTTTGCGTGCGCCTTCAACCTGCTGGTCGGCTATACCGGGTTGCTGTCGTTCGGCCATGCGGCCTTCTTCGGCGGCGCCGGCTATGCAGCGGGCCATGCCATGAAAGTGTGGGGCGTCACGCCGGAAGCGGGCATGGTGCTGGGGACGCTGGCCGGCGGCCTGACCGGCTATGTGGTGGGGTCGCTGGCGATCCGGCGGCAAGGCATCTATTTCTCGATGATCACGCTGGCGCTGGCGCAGATGCTGTTTTTTGTCTGCCTGCAGGCGCCTGCCACGGGCGGCGAAGACGGCCTGCAGGCGATTCCGCGCGGAAAGCTGTTCGGCGTGCTGCCGCTGGCCGACGACCTGACGCTGTACTACGTGGCGCTGGTGGTCATCGTGGCGGCGTTCGCGCTGATCGTGCGCACGGTGCATTCCCCGTTTGGCCAGATCTTGAGGGCAATCAAGGAGAACGAGCCGCGCACCATCTCGCTGGGCTACGACACCGACCGCTACAAGCTGATGGCGTTCGTGCTGTCCGCCGCGCTGTCGGGGCTGGCCGGGTCGATCAAGGCGCTGGTGCTGGGCTTTGCCACGCTCACCGACGTGCACTGGTCGATGTCCGGCGCGGTGATCCTGATGACGCTGGTGGGTGGGCTGGGCACGCTATCCGGCCCGCTGGCCGGCGCCTTTGTGGTGGTGGCGCTGGAAACCAGGCTGGGCGCAATCGGCAATTTTTTGGCTTCCGTCACGGGCATCGCGTGGTTCGGCGCACTGGGCGAGTCGGTCACCATGGTGACGGGCGTCATCTTTATCGCCTGTGTCCTGCTGTTCCGCCGGGGCCTTGTGGGCCAGCTTGAACGGCTTGCCGGTAGCCAGGTGTTCAGCCGAAGGCTGCGCGCGCCGCGCGCCGCGCCTAGCCTGAAGCCCGATTAGCAACGCGTCCCCCCTCGCTTACAGCCCCTCACAGCCCTTCACAATCCCTTGGGCAGCAACGCCGCCAGCGATTCCCGCATGGCCCGCGCAATCAGTTGCTGCCGCTCGCGCGGCATGCGGGCCAGCGTGGAGGCCACGCTGATGCCCGCCACCGGTTCGCCGTCCGTGCTGTGCACCGCCATGCCCACGGCCAGCACGCCGCTGGTGGCGTGATTGCCGATCACGGACCAGCCGCGCTCGCGCGTGGCGCGCACCAGGATGTTCATGCGCTCGGGCGTCATGCCGCCGTAGTGGCCCAGCGCCGCGGCGTTGGCGGCGATGCATTGCGCCACGTCGTCTGGCGGCAGCGCCGCCAGCAGGGCCAGCCCGGCGGCGCCGACGCCCAGCGGCTGGCGCGTACCGACCTGGATCACGAGGATTTGCACCGGATGCGTCCCGACATGGCGCGCGATGCAGTGCGAGATCGCGCCTTCGCGCACGACGGCGAACGCGGCATCCCCGCAAGCGGCACTCACGCGCGCCAGCACTGGCTGTAGCCGCGCCGCCAGGCCATCGGTGGCGTGCGGCTGCGCAAGCGCCGACAGGCGCGGCCCCGCCACGTAGCGAAAGCGCCCACGCTGTGCCACATAGCCGCTTTCCATCAAGGTAGCCAGCAGCCGGTAGACCGTGGCGCGCTCCAGCGCCGCGATGCGGCACAGGTCGACCACGCGCAGGCCTTCGCGGCCGCTGGCCAGCACCGCATCCAGCAATTGCAGGCCGCGCCGCAGCGTGCGGCTGCCGCCGTCTTCAGTGGCCTGCGCAGCATCGGCAGCGTCGGGAAGGGGGCTGAGGGCTGCCTTGCCTTTGGCGGAAACGTCCGGCAGGCGGACGTTTTGATTGGCGGAGCGGGCAGGCATGGGGAAGAATTTCTCGGTCGATGGAAGCCACCCGCAGTATGCCGCAGCGCGGCCAGAAGGGGGCCAGCGACGGCATTGCACTGCCAAAACAGGAGACAAACCATGACCTTGCATCATGCACCGCGCCGGCGCCTGCTGGCGTTCGCGGCGGCCCTCAGCCTGGCGGGCGGCCTTGCGCTGCCGCTTCATGCCCAGCCCACCGCCTGGCCCACCAAGCCCATCAAGCTTGTGGTCGGCTACGCCGCCGGCGGCGCCACGGACGTGATCGCGCGCATCATCGCGCTCAAGCTGGGCGAGCAGCTGGGCCAGCCGATGGTGGTGGACAACCGGGCGGGCGCCAACAGTAACGTGGGCGCCGAAGTGGTGGCCAAGTCGGCGCCCGATGGCTACACGCTCTACGTCTACACCATCGCCAACACCATCAACGCGTCGCTGTACGACAAGCTTGGCTACGACCCACAAAAGGACTTCGAGCCCATCGGGCTGATCGCCAGGATTCCCAACATCCTGGTGGTGAACCCCAAGCTGCCGGTGAAAACCCTGGCCGACTACATCCGCTTTGCCAAGGCGTCGCAGGACGGCATCACCTTTGCCTCGTCGGGCAGCGGCTCGTCCATCCACCTGTCGGGCGAGATGTTCAAGATGCAGGCCCGGCTGAACATGCTGCACATCCCGTATCGAGGCAGCGCGCCGGCGGTGACCGACCTGCTGGGCGGGCAGGTCCAATCGATGTTCGACAACACGCCTTCGGCGCTGCCGCACGTGAAGGCGGGGCGGCTGCGCGCCATTGCCATCACCAGCGCCCAGCGCTCGCCGCTGCTGCCCGAGGTGCCGACCGTTGCCGAGTCGGGCTTTCCCGGCTTTGACGTGCAATCGTGGTTCAGCCTGGCCGCGCCCGCCGGCACGCCGCGGCCGGTGATCGAGCGCCTGAACTCGGCCCTCAACAAGGTGCTGGCCGCGCCCGACGTGCGCCAGCGCTTGCAGGATCTGGCGGCCACCCCCGAGCCCGGCTCGCCAGAGCAATCGCGCCGCCTGATCGCGGCGGAAACCAAGCGCTGGCACGACGTGGTGAAACAGTCCGGCGCCAAGGCCGAATAAGAAACAAGGAGCGTTGCCTACCATGTACCCGATCGATTTCTTCTGGCGCGCCGCGGCGCGCTGGCCCGGCAACATCGCGATCGACGCCCCCGAAGGCGCGATCCGCTACGACGCGCTGGCCGCCCAGGTGGCCGCGCTGGCCACGGCGCTCAATGCGCTCGATGACACCCTGCAGAGCCGCGTGGGCATTTGCGCGAAGAACAGCGCCGAGCACATCGTCGCGCTCCTGGCGGTGCTGGCCTGCGGCAAGGTCTGGGTGCCGCTGAATCCCAAGAGCACCCGGCCGGAGATCCGCCGCATCATCGACGCCACCGAGCCCTCCATCCTGGTGCTCGATACGGCCTGCGCCGGCCTGCTGGAGGGCGCGGCCGGCGCGCGCATCTATAGCGGCTCGCCGCCGCCCGGGGAGAGATCGGTGGCCGCGCTGATCGCGCAGCATGCCGGCGCATCGCGCCCGGCCTTTGCGCTGCCGGAGGATGCCACGCAGGCGATCAAGTTCACCGGCGGCACCACCGGCTTGCCCAAGGGCGTGATGCAGCCGTACCGCGCCTGGATGACCAACGTCTCCAACCAGATCCACGCCTGGGGCTTTGACGAGCACGAGCGCTACATCGTGGCCGCGCCGATCACGCATGGCACGTCGACCTACCTGTTGCCCATCCTGGCGCAGGGCGGCTGCCACGTGGTGCTGGCCGAGGCCGGCGCCGAGGCGGTGCGCACGGCGTTTCGCGAGCGCGGCGGCACCGTGTGCTTCATGCCGCCAACGCTGATCTACATGCTGATGGCGCTGCCCGGCGCCGCGCGCGCGGACTTCCCCTGCCTGCGCCGCCTGATCTACGGCGGCGCGCCGATGCCGCCCGAGAAGATCCGCGAGGTGCGCGCCTTTTTCGGCCCCGTGCTGGGCACCACCTACGGGCAGACCGAGGCGCCGCAGAGCCTGACCGTGATGCGCCCCGCGGATTTCGAGGACGAGCGCAACTGGGCCGCCGTGGGCCTGCCCACCTGGTTCAGCGACGTGGCCATCATGGCCCCGGACGGCCGCCTGCTGCCCCCGGGCGAGGTCGGCGAGGTGGTCGCGCGCGGCGACCTGGTGATGAGCGGCTACTGGCGCCTGCCGGAGAAATCCGCCGAGACGCTGGTGGACGGCTGGCTGCACACGGGCGACCGCGGCCTGATCGACGAACGCGGCTACCTGTACCTCAAGGACCGGCTCAAGGACATGGTCATCACCGGCGGCTTCAACGTCTATCCGGTGGATGTGGAGAACGCGCTGGGCCAGCACCCGGCGGTGCACGAATGCACGGTGTTCGGCGTGCCCGACGAAAAATGGGGCGAGGCGGTGCAGGCCGCCGTGCAGCTGCGCCCCGGCCAGCATGCCACCGAAGGCGAGCTGATTGCCTTTGTGCGCGAGCGCCTGGGCCCCGTGCAAACGCCCAAGCGCGTCCACTTCCATGCGAGCCTGCCGCGCTCCGCCGTGGGCAAGGTGCTCAAGACCGCCGTGCGCGAACGCGCCATCGCTCCCGAAGCCGCTTCGGTCCCATCGGTCCCATCGGTCCCATCGGCCCCGACCCCTTCCAACGAATCTACTGCGAACCCATCATGACTTCCTCCGCTTCCTCCAAGCCCGTCACCCGCCTTTGCACCCACACCCTCACCAGCCTGCATTACCGCGACGCGGACCTGGTCGAGGACCTGATGGGCAAGAAGACCTTCACCGAGGTCATGCTCATGCAGATCCTGGGCCGCGAGCCGCGCCCGGTGGACCTGCGCATCACCGACGTGGTGCTGATCGTGCTGATGGAGCACGGCCTCACGCCCAGCGCCATCGCCACGCGGCTGATCTACATGAGCGCGCCCGAGAACCTGCAGGGCGCCGTATCCGCGGGCCTGCTGGCCGTGGGCAGCTCCTTCGTGGGCACCATGGAGAACTGCGCGCAACTGCTCGACCGCATCGGCGCGGCCGCCGATCCCGATGCCGAGGCCATGGAGATCGCGCGCCACTACAAGTCCATCAAGAGCCATGTGCCCGGCTTTGGCCACCACCTGCACAAGCCGGTGGACCCGCGCGCCTACAAGCTGCTGGAAATGGGCCGCGCCGAGCCCGACCTGGCTGGTGACAAGATCCGGGCGCTGGAGCGCCTGTCCAGCGCGGTGGATGCCGTGGCCGGCCGGCCCATCACCATCAACGCCACCGGCGCGGTGGCCGCCTTGCTGGGTGAGCTGGGCGTACCCACGGCCGTGATGCGCGGCTTTGCCGTGATCTCGCGCGCGGCCGGGCTGGTAGCGCATATCGTGGAGGAGCAGCAAAGCCCTTCGGGCCGCTTTATCTGGGACACCATCGAACACGCGATTCCTTACGTGGGCGAAGGCGGGCACCGGCCAGGGGAGGGCGCGTGACATGACGAATCTATCGAACGCAGGCGACAGCGCGGCGGCGGCACGCCCGCCCGGGTTGCCGCTCGATCTTTCGGGCCGCACGGTTTTTGTCGCCGGCGCGGGCTCTGCGGGGCCGGGCTGGAGCATCGGCCGCGCGGCCAGCGTGACCTACGCGCGCCTGGGCGCGCAGGTTTGCGTGGTGGACCGTGACGCGGCCTCGGCCGAGGAAACCACGGCGCTGATCCGGGCCGAGGGCGGCATCGCCGAGACTTTCACGGGCGATGTGTCCGTGGAGGCCGAAGTGGTGCGGCTCTTTGCCGCGGCGCGCGGGCGCTTCGGCATGGTGGACGTGCTGCATCACAACGTGGGCATTGGCAAGACCGGTGGCCCGATGGAAACCACCGCGGACGACCTGGACCGCATCCACGCCGTCAACGTGCGCAGCCTGCTGCTGGCCAGTCAGCAGGTGCTGCCCGACATGATGGCGCGCGGGCGCGGCGCCATCATCGCCATCTCGTCGGTGGCCGGCATGCGCTACGTGGGCTATCCGCACCTGGCCTACAGCGTGACCAAGGCCGCCGTGACGCAGTTCACGCGCATGCTGGCGCAACAATATGCGCCACATGGCGTGCGCGCCAACACCGTGGTGCCGGGGCTGATCGACACGCCGCGCATCGCTACCACGGTGGCGAAGATGTTCTCCGGCACCAGCCTGGACGAGGCGCGCCGTGCGCGCGCCGCGCAAGTGCCGATGGGCCGCATGGGCAGCGCATGGGACGTGGCCCACGCCTGCGCCTTCCTCGCCTCCGATGCGGCGGCCTATATCACCGGCACGGAGCTCGTGGTGGATGGCGGCATCACCGGGAAATTCGTGTGACACGCAATCCGTCGTCCCATGTGCAGTAGTTGCTTGGAGGCCGTTTCAAAATGAAGCGAAGCGGTTCTGGCTAGGCGCGCGGCCGCAGACAGTACAACTGGTACGGCAAGGCCGCGCAACGACGTCAGAATCTTTTTGAAATGGCCTCTTAAAAGAAAGGATGGCCGGCTAGCCATATCCGCAGCGCGGATATTCGCGCAGCGCCATTGCGCGAGGGCCTAAAGAGTCACTAAACCTTGCCGATATGTACCCATCGGCATGAAGAACGCCGGCATTTCTTGCCGGCACGAGCCGATGTCTTCCTCCCGAAGCCGACGCTCGATCGGTTGCCACGACAAGCGAAGATCAGGCATCCGTGCAGGCGGCGTTGCCACGCAGCCGCCTGCCGGTCTCACGCTTGCCTTTTCGGGATGGCTCTGGCCGATGACCTCTTGCATTCCTCCTTTCTTTTTCCAGGACGACGGACAAACATGCGTTTCAGTGACATGAAAATATCAACCCGCCTTACTGCCGGATTCGGCATTCTGGTTCTGTTGATCGCCTTCATGGGCGGCACATCGATCATCAAGATTCATACCGTGGAAAATGCATTGCACACGGTATTAAGTGACCACTACAGAAAAATAGCGGATCTCAATGACATTGAGGGAAACCTGAACCAGGTCGCGCGCTCGCTGCGCAATATGGTGATCATGACGGTGGCGACGGATATCGAGAAGGAACGTGAACTGACCGCCGCCACGCTAAAGACCATTGCCGCCCAATGGGCCCGGCTAGAGACCAAGATCACCTCTGACAAGGGTCGGGCCGAGCTGGCCAAGGTGAAAGAAGCGCGCGGTGCGTACGGTGCCCTGCAGGACAAGTTCCTCGGGCTGGTGGCGGCAGGCAATGCCGACGAGGCCAGGAACATGCTGCTGGGCGAGTTGCGCCCGGCCCAGCTGGCCTATTTCGCCGCGGTGGAAGGCCTGATCCAGCATCAGGACAAACTCATGGAAACGTCCACCAGCGAGGCCATCGACGCCGTCGAGCGCATGAAGGCCACGATCTGGGCTTCGGGTGCCGTCGCGCTGCTGGTCGCTGTTTGCATGGCCACATGGATCATCCGCGCCATCACCCGGCCAATCAATCAGGCCGTGCGGGTGTCGGCGGCCGTGGCCGCGGGCGACCTGAGCCTGCAGTTCGATGCCAGCGGCAACAATGAAACCGCCAGGCTGATGCGCGCGCTGAAGGACATGCAGGCTAAACTGGTGCGCGTGATCGCCAACGTGCGCGAGAACGCCGAAGGCGTTGCCAGCGCGAGCCAGCAGATTGCCGATGGCAACCGCGACCTGTCCGGCCGTACCGAGGAGCAGGCCAGCGCGCTTGAGCAGACCGCAGCCTCGATGGAGGAGCTCAGCTCCACGGTCAGGCAGAACGCCGCCAACGCGCTGCAGGCCAATCAGTTCGCCATTGGCGCCACCACGGTGGCGCGCAAGGGCGGCGACGTGGTCGGGCAGGTGGTGGGCACCATGAAGGACATCAACGACAGCTCGCGCAAGATCGCCGACATCATCGGCGTGATCGACAGCATCGCGTTCCAGACCAACATCCTGGCGCTGAACGCCGCCGTGGAGGCCGCGCGCGCCGGTGAGCAGGGGCGTGGCTTTGCCGTGGTGGCGGGCGAGGTGCGCAACCTTGCGCAGCGCAGTGCCGAGGCGGCCAAGGAGATCAAGACGCTGATCACCGCCAGCGTGGAGCGCGTGGAGCAGGGCACGGCCATGGTGGATCATGCCGGCGCCACCATGACGGAGATCGTCGCGGCGATCAAGCGCGTGACCGACATCATGGGCGAGATCAGCGCAGCCAGCACGGAGCAGAGCGCGGGCGTGGCGCAGATCGAAACCGCCATGAGCCAGATGGACCAGGCCACCCAGCAGAACGCCGCGCTGGTGGAGGAAAGCTCGGCGGCGGCGGAAAGCCTGCATGCGCGGGCACGGCAACTGGTGCAGGCGGTGGCCGTGTTCAAGCTCCATCAGGAGCGTGGCGGGCATGGCGCGCCATCCGGCCTGACCGGGGCTTGAATGGGGCCTGGGCGGGGCCCGACTGGCCAAGGACCAGTAAAATAGCCGGCCAGGGTGGGTTTTCAAAGGCGGCAGGTGGCTCAACGACAACAGGGTTTTCTTCTGACTCGGCACTGGCGGGATACGGCCGCCGGGACGGAAGTCGAGTTCTGGCTGGCAACCGACAGTGGCCCTCGCCATATCCGCCTGGCGCACCAGCCCTCGGTGGCATTTATCCCGGCTGAGCAGCGCGAGACCGCCGAGGCGGTCTTGCGCGGCGAGCGCAACGTGGCGTTGCGCGAACTCCCGCTCGCGGATTTCCATCGCCGCCCGGTGCTGGGCCTGTACTGCCAGCACTACCGCCAGCTCACCAAGCTGGAAAAACTGCTGAAGGAAGCCGGCGTCAGCGTCTACGAGGCCGACATCCGCCCCCCGGAGCGCTACCTGATGGAGCGCTTCATCACCGCGCCCGTCTGGTTTGCCGGCGAGGCCAACGCGGCCCACGGCGGAGGCACCCTGCTCAACAGCCAGATGAAGCCAGGGCCAGCCTATCGGCCCACGCTGAAGCTGGTGTCGCTGGACATCGAGACCACCGCCCACGGCGACCTGTACTCGATCGCGCTGGAAGGCTGCGGCCAGCGCCAGGTGTATATGCTCGGCCCGCCCAACGGCGACGACAGCGCGGTCGACTTTGACCTGGAGTACTGCGCCAGCCACCCGCTGATGCTGCAAAAGCTGAACCAATGGCTTGCCCAGCACGATCCCGATGCCATCATCGGCTGGAACGTGGTGCAGTTCGACCTGCGCGTGCTGCAGAAGCATGCGGATCGCTATCAAGTCCCGCTGCTGTTTGGCCGGGGCGGCAATGTGCTGGAGTGGCGCGAGCACGGCTTCAAGGAGAACCATTTCTTTGCCTCCGCCGCCGGCCGCCTGATCATCGACGGTATCGAAGCGCTGCGGTCCGCTACCTGGAACTTCCCGTCCTTCAGCCTGGAGAACGTGGCGCAGACGCTGCTAGGCGAGGGCAAGTCCATCGACAACCCGTATCAGCGGATGGCGGAGATCGACCGCCGCTTTGCCGAAGACAAGCCCGCGCTGGCGCGCTACAACCTCAAGGACTGCGAGCTGGTGACCCGGATCTTTGCCAAGACCGAGTTGCTGACCTTCCTGCTGGAGCGGGCCGCCGTCACGGGATTGCCGGCGGACCGCAGCGGCGGCAGCGTGGCCGCCTTCACGCACCTGTACATGCCGCTGATGCATCGCCAGGGCTATGTCGCCCCGAACCTGGGCGAGGTTCCGGACGGGGCCAGCCCCGGCGGCTTTGTCATGGATTCGCAGCCCGGGCTGTACGATTCGGTGCTGGTGCTGGACTACAAGAGCCTGTACCCGTCCATCATCCGCACCTTCCTGATCGATCCGCTCGGGCTGGTGGAAGGGCTGCAGGATCCGTCCGACGAAAGCTCGGTGCCGGGATTTCGCGGCGCGCGCTTTTCGCGCACCCGGCATTGCCTGCCGGCCATCGTCAAGCAGATCTGGCAAGGCCGGGAAGCGGCCAAGCGCGAAGGCAACAAGCCCTTGTCGCAGGCCCTGAAGATCATCATGAATGCGTTCTACGGGGTGCTAGGGTCCAGCGTCTGCCGCTTTTTCGACCCACGCCTGGCGTCGTCGATCACCATGCGCGGGCACGAGATCATGCACCGCACGCGCGAGCTGATCGAGGCGCAGGGCTACCAGGTGATCTATGGCGATACCGATTCGACCTTTGTCTGGCTGAAGCAGCCGCATGCCGAGGAAGACGCCGACAGGATTGGCCGCATGCTTGTCCAGCAAGTGAACCAGTGGTGGCAGCAGCATCTGCAACAACAGTACGGCCTGGAGAGCGCGCTGGAGTTGCAGTACGAGACCCACTACCGCCGCTTCCTGATGCCCACCGTGCGCGGCGCCGAGCAGGGCAGCAAGAAGCGCTACGCGGGGCTGGTCGCCAAGGCGGACGGCAGTGAGGAGATGGTCTACAAGGGCCTGGAAACGGTACGCACGGACTGGACACCGCTGGCCCAGCAGTTCCAGCAAGCGCTTTATCAGCGCGTGTTCAAGAAGCAGCCGTACCGGGAATATGTGCAGGACTACGTCCGCCGCACCATGAGCGGCGAGTTCGACGCGCAACTGGTCTACCGCAAGCGCTTGCGCCGCACGCTCGAAGACTATCAGCGCAACGTGCCGCCGCACGTGCGCGCGGCACGCATCGCGGACGAGTTCAACCGCAAGGAAGGCCGTCCGCTGCAATACCAGAACGGCGGCTGGATCAGCTATGTGATGACGGTGGCCGGCCCGGAGCCCCTGGAAACCCGGCGCTCGCCCATCGACTACGACCACTACCTGACGCGCCAGCTGCAGCCGGTGGCCGACGCCATCCTGCCCTTCCTGGGCGATGCGTTCGAGACGCTGGTGACGGGGCAGAAGGCGTTGTTTTGATGGCGCCTTCTATCGGATCTTGATGACAACCTTGCCCTTTGCACGTCCTGTTTCGACGTAGGCCAACGCCTCTTTGGTCGACGCGAACGGAAAAACCCGATCGATCACGGGCTTTATCGCACCTGCGTCGATGAGCCTGGCGATCTGGCCTAGCTGGTCTCCGTTAGCACGCATGAAAACAAATGAATAGCTGACGCCACGGCGTTTCGCGGCTTTCCTGATGCGATGGCTCAGAAAGCGCATTGCTGCTTTCAGGAACCAAGAGGCGCCCATCTCTTTCGCAAAATCGGGATCAGGCGGACCGGCGATCCCGATGAGTTTGCCACCCGGCTTGAGCACTCGCAGCGACTTCTCGAGCCCTTTTCCGCCCTGCGTATCCAGTACCACGTCATAGTCCTTCAGGATGGCCGCAAAGTCGTCTTTCGTGTAATCGATGACGATATCCGCACCGAGGCGCTTCACCAGTGCGATATTGCGCGCGCTCGTTGTCGTCGCGACCGTTGCGCCTACATGCTTCGCCAGTTGAATGGCAAAGGTGCCAACGCCGCCCGAGCCAGCATGTATGAGCACTTTCTGCCCTTTCCTGAGTTGCCCTTTTTCGATCAGCGCCTGCCAGGCAGTCAATCCCACCAACGGAATTGAAGCCGCTTCCTCCATCGTGAGTGCCGTGGGCTTGAGGGCCACGCCATCCTCTTTGATCGCGATGCATTCCGCGAAAGTGCCGATGCGGTCCTTGTGTGGTCGCGCATAGACCTCATCGCCCGGTTTGAATCGTTGTACGCGCGATCCGACGCGGACAACAACCCCGGCCAGATCGTTGCCCAAAATCAATGGCAGACGATAGGGCAGAATCAATTTGAACTCGCCGTCCCTGATCTTGGCATCGAGAGGGTTCACGCCAGCGGCGTGAATCTGGATCAATACGTCGTCCTCGCGCACCTCCGGGACCGGCATATCGCCAGCGCGTACGCCATGTTTGCGTCCATATCGATCGACGACGAATGCCTTCATCATGGTTCCTTGTCAGTTTCTCGTTGCGTCAAGTTGTTTCACGGGCAGTAACGCCGTCTACGTTGCGAGCCGCAGATCTTTGCGAATACCGGCGTCTACCATGTTCGCAGGCGCAAATCTGCGTAGCAATCGCAGGCGGCCGGCGAGTCCACCAGCTGCATAGCGGAGTTTCGGACGCGCCGCGATGGCGGCCTGCAGTACGGTCTCGGCCACAACCTCAGGACCGTCAGCGCCCTCGACCACCTCCTTCACTCGCCTATCCACGGCCGAGCGCACCTCGCGGTAGGTGTCGAGAGGGGCGTCGGGCGCCATGAAGTTCGCGTCAAAAGGCGTCTTGATATAGGCCGGCTCAATGACCGATACCCGGATGCCCATCGTGCGCAACTCATGGTCGAGCGATTCCGAGTAGCCTGCGACCGCGTGCTTGGTGGCGGAGTACAGCGCCATGTAGGGCATGGGCAAGAAACCCAGCACAGAGCCGATGTTGATGATGCGGCCGCTACCTTGTTGCCGCATATGGGGCAACACGGCACGCGTCATGCGGATGATCCCGAAGAAGTTCGTATCGAAGATCGCGCGGGCCTGGTCAATCGAACTCTCTTCCGCAGCAGCGGGGGCGACACCGAAGCCAGCGTTGTTGACCAGCAGGTCGATGCGGCCGTGCAGGCGCAGTACTTCCTTGACGGCGGCTTCGACCGATGCTTCGCTGGTCACGTCAAGTGGCAGCATCTCGAACGTCCGCGGTCCGGCTTGCGCACCGCGCCGGCTGGTGCCGTAGACCTTGTATCCGGCCTTCGCAAGCCGCTTTGCCGTGGCTTCGCCGATTCCCGACGAGGCGCCCGTAACGAGCGCTATCTTGGTTTCCATGCTGTCCTTCCGATATTGAGGGATGTTTTACGTGGTTGGTCGGGCGTTCATTTTGCAAAAATATGATGATCATCATATTTTGGATCCAACGAAAACTGGCACCGGCACCGGCACCGGCACCGGCACCGGGCCGGCAGATTTACGCGTCGGTGGGCGCGAGTTTCTTCAATGCGGCTTCAAGAAAACTTTCCGACAGCTTGGGGTCGTCCACGGCACGCGCCAGCACCATGGTGCCAACCATGGTGGCAACTGTCATCAGTGCCTGTTCGTGCGCACCCGGCTGGCCCCAATCGGGCAATTGGCGCGCAACGACATCGATCATCTCCTTGATGCGGCGGGTGGCTGCGCGCCGCACGACCGGCGCCTGGCGCGGCATCTCCGAGCCGAGGGCGGAGACAGGGCAACCAGTCTCCATGTCTTCACAATGTGCTTTCGACAAATAGGCGCGCACCATCGCCGGCAATGCTTGATCTGGCGGCACGGAGGCGGCGATATGCTCCGACAAGGCCACGGCTTCAGCACCGGCGCGGTCAGCGGCTTCGGCAAGCAGTACCTCGCGCGATGGAAAATGGGCGTAGAAGCCGCCATGCGTCAGGCCGGCCTCCTTCATGATGTCGGCCACTCCTGTGCCGTCGTAGCCACTGCGCCGAATCGCGCGCGCGGCGACCTCGACGATGCGCTCGTGCGTGAGTTCCTTGCGGCTCACGGTCTTGCGATTGATTGACGGCTTCTTCATGACGACCATCATATAACATTTCGCCGCCATTTGCTGCACGGAGCCATGTCGATGGAGATCAAGGCGCCCCCCCCAGGCAGCGCTGAGCAGTGCAACTGTCAGTTCGGCTACATGAGGGTGCGCTATCGTGGCTTGATGAAGCGCACGCAGCAACGACCCTGCTGACGATAGGCCTCTCAGTCCAAGCTGATGCCGTTTATCTTGGCGATGCTTTGCCAGAGGGACAGGTCGGTACGTACCGTCTGGGCAAACTGCTCCGCGCTTTTCAATGGCGGATCGACCAGGTTCAGTTGGACGAACCGGTCACGCAACTCCGGGGCGGACAGCGTGTTCAGGATCTCCCGGTGCACGGCCGCTACCACGCCGGCTGGCGTACCACGCGGGGCGAACACACCATACCAGGCATCTGTATCGAAACGATAGCCTTGTTCGGTCATGGTCGGCAGGTCCGGCAACGCCGGTCCCCTGTGCGATCCGGTGATGGCGATGCCGCGCAGCTTTCCGGTCTTGATCAGCGGCACCGAACTGGTGGCGTCGACGAAGGCCACCTTCACCAGCCCGCCCTGCATGTCCTGGTAGATCTGGCCGATCGTCTTGTAGGGCACATGCCGGATGTCGAGTCCTTCTTTCCGCTTGAGGTACTCCATCACGAGCTGCCCGGTGGAGCCCGGGCCCCAGGTGGCGTAGTCGTACTTGCCGGGATTCGCCTTGACGAGGGCAACGAACTCCTTCAGGTTGCGCGCGGGAAAATCCGGCGAGGCGACCAGATGGATGCCCCCTGAGAAAATTTGTGCCACGGCCACAAGGTCACGCGTCACATCGAATGGCAGCTTGTGCAGCAGGGCCTGGCTTATGACGGTGGAAGACGAACTGGCAAATAGCAAGGTGTAGCCGTCAGCGGGTGCCTTGGCCACCGCGTCGACGCCGATGACGCCATTGGCGCCAGGCCGGTTGTCGACCACGACGGGCTGGCCCAGCGTGCGCGACAAGCGCTCGGCAAAGATCCGCGCAATGGTGTCGGGCCCACTGCCGCCGGCGCTGGGCAGGATCAGGCGAACCGGTCGCGCTGGCCACGGCTGCGCGCTCGCCGGCGCCGCGCCGAGCGCAAGGCCCAGCGCCATGCCGAGGGTGGGTGCCAGGGCCAGGAATCGTCCGAGTCCCAACGTGTTCCAGCTAATCCGCATCATGTTTGTCTCCTGCATATTGTTGTGATGGCGGGCCTGGCCATGGTACGGCCCAGGCCCGCTTGACCTGTACAACGCCGCGCCAGCCGTCAGGCTGCGGCGCGCACGGCGCCGATCGACAGGCCGCCATCGACGATGAGCATCTGCCCGTTGACATAGGAGGACTCGGTGCTGACCAGGTAGAGCGCGGCGTGCGCAACCTCCCAGCCTGTGCCCTGCCGGCCGAACGGCAGCGGGCGGGCTGCGCGCGAGGGCCGGGCGCGCGAGGCGTCGCGGCCCATCGGCGTGTCGATCAGTCCTGGTGCCAGCACATTCGCACGCAAGCCGCTGGGCTGGCCGGCGAATGCCACCGCGCGGCCCAGCGCGGTCAAGGCCGCCTTGGACGTCTCGTAGGCCGGCAGGCCGCTCAGCGGAGAGATCGCCGCCGTGGAGGCCACGAACACAATGGCGCTGCCAGCGGGCATGACGGCGGCGGCCTCCTGGGCGCAGAACATCGGGGCGCGCAGGTTGATGTCCTGGACCCGGTCCCAGTCGTCGGGCGTCTCCGCGCCGAAGCGATTCTGGTTGCCGATCCCGACGTTGACCACCAGGCCATCGAGCCCGCCCAGCGCGGCCACGGCCTGGGCCACCATGCGCGAGATTTGCGCGGGGTCCGAAACGTCGGCCTGGACGGGTATCGCGCGGCCGTTCTCGCGCAGGATCAGGTCGACCGTGTCCTGCGCGGCGCCGGCATCCATATCTGCGCATGCCACGGCGGCGCCCTCGCGGGCGAACAGGATCGACATGGCACGGCCATTGCCTACCGATGGCACCGGATCGACGGTATGGCGCTGGCCCGCGCCTACCACCAGGATGCGGCGCCCGGCGAGCCGGCCGTCACGGCGCGGCACGCCAAGCGCGGGTGCAAACAGTTGTTGGTCCGGACGGCTTTCCAGGGATTCAGTCATGACGCAGCTCCAGCTTTTCCAGCGGCGGGTTTTCGATATCGACTTCGAGGTTTTCCAGCAGGCGCGACACCAGCATGTAGAAGCCGATGGTCGCCAGCAGCTCGACCATCATCTGTTCGTCCAGGGCCGCCGCAACCTTGGCGTAGAGCTGCGCCGGTGCCTTGACGTCATGCACCACGGCATCGGTGAATGCGATGGCAAGGCGCTCGAGTTCGCTGAAGTCGCCGTTGGCATCCGGCTTGAGCACGGCATCGATTTTTTCTTCCGGCACACCGGCGGCGCGCGCCACACGCCGGTGCTGATGCACTTCGTAACTGGCGCCGCTGAGCGCGCCCACCCGCAGGATGACCAGCTCGCGCAGCGTGGGCGGCAGCGAGGCCTGCGTGAGAATGGCGCGGCCAAGACCGAGGAAGCCGAGCGCGATCTCCGGCGCATGCGGCAGGATCCTGTACAGGTTGAGGGCGGGACGCCCGCGCAGTTGCTCGCCAAGGCGGCCGGGCACGTTGTCCACATCGAAGTAAGGTAGTCTGGCCATATTGTGTTGTCTCCGTTTCCTGCCGCGCGGCAGGTGAGGTCGTGGTGGGAATAGTGCAAATAGGGGTTGGCCGCTCACGGCAGCACGTTGCGCGGGTCTTGTCGCAAGACCAGGTTCCATACCTGTTGGCCGACCGGCCGCTCGCGTTCCTCGATCAGGTGGGCGACCAGTCCCGCGCAGCGTCCGATCAGTGCCAGTCCCCGGCCGAACAGCGGGTCCAGCCCCATCTCGGCGAGGATGGCGCCGATGGCGCCAGCGGCGTTGAGCGGCAGGGCGCCGCGCTTGCCGTCGCCGCAGGCGTCGCCGAGCGCCAGGGCAAGACGACAGTACTTGCCGTGGAAGCCATTCGCGCTCGCGGTCTCCATCAGGACCGGCACGCGCGGATCACCTTGCGCGTGTATTGGATGGCCGACGCCAGGTATCGGCCTGCCGGCTGACCGGCAGGCGGCGACGATGCGCCGGGCATGCTCTGCAATGGTGGCTGCGTCGGCATCGGCCGCCAGCGACGCACCTTCTTGCAGCAGTAATTCCGCCATGTTCTGCACGGTGCCGAGGAAGCGTTCGCCGGCGCCAAGCAAGCCCGCGGCGACCGCGCCTTGCAAGGATTCCGGCGCGCCCAGCCAGGTCATGCGGGCGCTGATCGCGCTTGGCGTCAGCCCGTGATCGACCGCGGTCACCAGCAGTGTGTCAATCATCCGCGCCTGCGCCGCGCTGGGCCTGCGGCCGAGCGCAGCCAGGCAGAGCGTCTGAACGAAATCCAGCTTGCCGATCACCTCGGTGGCCAGGTCGAGTCCGCGCAGCGTGATGCGATCGGGCGTGGTGTAGCCGATCTCGGTGCGGATGCCATTCATGCGCTCAGCCCCACGGTGATGCCGCCGCAGACGTGCAGCACCTGTCCGGTGACGAAGGACGCGCGTTCGTCGAGAAAGAACTCGACGGCGTGAACAATATCCTCCGGCTTGCCGAGCCGCCCGACCGGCACGCCGTTCACGATGCGCTGCGTCAGCGCATCCTGGGCCGGGTTGACGGAGCCGAACGCCGCCGTGGCGATGGGCCCCGGCGCGACGGCGTTGACGGTGATGCCGTGCGCCGCCAGTTCCAGCGCCCAGGTACGCGTCATGGCGTTCAGGGCGCCCTTGCTGGCCGAATACGCCGTGCGCAGTTCCTTGCCCAGCGCGGCACGGCTGGAGATATTGACGATGCGGCCGTGGCGCGCCTTTCGCATGGCAGGCACCAACGCCTGGGTGCATTGCAGCGCGGCGCGGACATTGACGGCGATTTGCCTGTCGAAGTCGTCAAGGCCGGTTTCCTCCACGCTCGCCGCCCGCAGGGTCGCCACATTGTTGACGAGGGCAGTGAAGGCATAGCGGGCCGATGCCTCCCCGAGCGCGGCGGCGAGTTGCGCCGGCTCGGCCATGTCGACTTTGACAAAATGCGTCACACCGGCCTCGGGAGGTGCCACCCGATCGAAGTTCACTACCGTGTGGCCGCGCGCGCGCAGCGTCTTGCACAGGGCCCAGCCGATGCCGCCGGATCCGCCGGTTACCAGGATATCTGTTGGTGTCATGATGAGAGAGGCTCCTTGCCTTGAGGGTTGTTGCTGGCATGGTTGCTTGCACTGGCGGCGAGCCGGGTCTTGACCTCGAGCTTCGAGACCTTGCCGTTGGCCGTGAGCGGAAGGGTTTCCACAAAATGAATGCGCTTTGGTGCCTGCACCGAACCCAGGCGTTCCTTGACGAATGCTTGCAACTCGGCAGCGTTGGGTGTGGCGCCGGGATGCAGTTGCACGGCCGCATGCACGGCCTCGCCCCAGCGCGGGTCGTCCATGCCGAGCACGGCGCAGCGGCACACTGCGGGATGGGCGCCGAGCGCGTTCTCCACGTCGCTGGGGTACACGTTGAAGCCACCCGTGATGATGACGTCGCGCAACCGGTCTTTCAGGTACAGGTAGCCTTGCGCGTCCAGGTAGCCACCGTCGCCCGTATGCAGCCAGCCATCGGCCAGTGCTTCGGCGGTCTTGCCGGGCTGGCGCCAGTAGCCGGACATGACGAGGTCGCCGCGCACCACGATCTCGCCGGATTCGCCAGCCGGCAGCAGCTTGCCGTCGCGCCCCATGATGGCGAGTTCGGTCAGGCAGGTGGCGCGGCCGACGCTGCCGTGGCGGGCGGGATCGCGCAATTCGCCAGCGGGCAGGAAGGCAATGATGCCGGGGGCCTCGGTTTGCCCGAACGAGGTCTCCAGGGTGCCAAAAACATCAATGGCCTGGGCAATCCGGTCTGCGCGCATCGGCGCTGCCGCATAGATCAGGTGCCGCAGCGCGGACCAGTCCCGTTCGCGCACGCCGGGCTCGTCCAGTAAATCGTAGATCAGCGTGGGCGGCATGAACACCGCGGTGATGCGCTCGCGCTCCAACTGATCGAGCAGGGCGCGCGGCCTGGTCGAATCCGCCAGCACGATGGTGCCGCCACGTGCGAACACGGGTAGCAGGAACGTGGATGTGCCGTGGGTGATGGAGGCCACGGCGAGATAGCGCTCGTCATCGCGCAGCTGCATCGCGGTGAGGATGGAAACCACCGTGGTGTTCCAGGACCGCAGCGACTGCATCACCCCCTTGGGCGCACCGGTAGTGCCGCCGGTGAACTTGATGGCCTGCGTTTCGCCAAGCTCGCGCTGCGTGCGTAGCGGGACGCGGCCGCGCCAGGCACACAGTAGCGCGGCGATGCTGTCCGGGCCGGATGCCTGCGGCCCGCAGGTGATCACGCGGGTGCCAAGTGTGGTCGTGCCGGATTGGCCGTGGCTGCTGTCTTCCACCACCAGGATGGACGGCTCGGTGAAGTCGACGATGCGGGCCCGTTCGTGGACCGAGGCGCGTGGATTCAGTGGCACCCAGCACTTGCCGGCGGCCAGCGTAGCCAGCAGCGCCAACACATGCTGCACGCTATTGCCGGCGCAAATGCCTACGCGCGATCCGGACACGGGGTCCAGCGCCTGGAACGCCGCTGCGAGCGCCAGTACCTTCTGCGTCAGTTCGCCGTAGGTCAGCGATTCACCGGCTGCCTGCAAGGCGATGCGTGCCGGCGTGGCGCTGGCGGTCCTCAGCAGATGGTCGATTGGTTGCATGCTTTCTTCCGTTGCGTCTCGTGGATTCCGTTGATTCCGTTGATTCCGTTGATTCCGTTCATTCCGTTCATTCCGTTCATTCCGTTCATTCCGCCCGCGCTCCCGATACCTTTACGATCCTTGCCCATTTGCTCATCTCCTCATCGACGAATCTGGTAAATTCCGCCGCGCTCATCGGCCGGCTGCCTGCATTCCCGTTGGTGCCGAGGTCGGTGCTGGTGTCGGCGCCCATTTCGGCGTAACGCTTGCGCAGCGTGGCGCTTGTCACAGCCTGGCCAACCGCGGCATTGAGCCGGTTCACAATGTCGGGTGGCGTATGCGCCGGCGCGAAGATGCCGCTCCAGTTGCCCACGAAGTAGCCCGGCACGCCGGCTTCGGCAACAGTCGGCACATCCGGGAGCGCGGGCGAGCGATGCGCCGAGGTCACGGCAAGCGGGCGTACCAGGCCCTTGGCGATCAACGGCAACGAGGTGGGCAGGTTGTCGAACATCAACTGCACCCGCCCGCCCATCAGGTCGGTCTGTGCAGGCGAGCCGCCGCGGTAGGGCACGTGCGTCAGTTGCGTACCGGTCATATGCTCAAAGAGTTCGCCGGACATATGAATGCTGCTGCCATTGCCGGACGAGCCCATCATCAACTGGCCCGGGTTGCGCTTGGCCAGCGCGATCAACTCCTTCACATTGCGTGCCGGCAACGTCGGGTTGACGACCAATACATTGGCACCGGAGGAGACCAGGGCCACAGGCTGGAAGTCCTTCTTTGGGTCGTAGGGCAGGTTGGCGTATAGCGTCGGGTTGATGCCGTGGGTGCCGATCGTGCCCAGCAGCAAGGTGTAGCCGTCCGCCGGTGCATTGGCGACGGCGGCCGCGCCGATGTTTCCGCCCGCACCGGCGCGGTTCTCCACCAGCACCGGCTGCCCGAGGCTTTGCGTGAGCTGCTGGCTGAGCAGCCGTCCGAAAATGTCCGCAGTGCCACCGGGCGGGAACGGCACTACCAGGCGAATTGGCCGTGAGGGATAGGTTTCGGCCAGTACCGGCCCCGCCGTGTGCAGGGCGAGCGCGGCCGCGACCGCACAGATCAGTCTGTGAAGCATGGGATGTCTCCGTTGTCGTTGTGATTGCCAGCGGCATGCTCCGGACGGAGCCGCGCCAGGCTTACTGCGCTTCGCCTGGCCTGCCGCTCAGGGATCCACACGTGGCCTCGCCCGTAAAGTCGGCGCCAGGGGGGGCGGCGAGAGGGCGCGAAGGACGGTCTTGCTGCATGGGATAGTTTGGCGCTGTCTGGGTTAGGTGAGCGGAAATGTGAAAACGATTTCCGTTTGTGCTAACTTAGCAGGCAACAAATTTGGCGTCCAACTGTGGAACGTTTTCATTAGGGAAGACCATGACGCAAAGGATTTCCGTCAGGGATGTGGCTGAGGCGGCGGGGGTTTCCATTGGCAGCGTGTCGCGGGTGCTGAACGGCACCGGCTATGCCAGCCAGGCGCTGCGAGCCCGGGTGCATGCGGCTGTGGAGGCACTGAACTATGAACCCAGCTTTGCCGCCCGCCACCTGCGCACCGGGCGTAGCAAGACGGTCGGCTACCTGGTTTCGAACATCGGCAACCCGCTGCTGGCGGCGCATTTCAGCGAAGTCGAGAAGCATATGCAGGCCGCCGGGTACTCCATGTTGGTCGGCAATACACTGGACCAGCCACGGCGCGACCGCGAACTGGTTGCGCTGTTCGAGACCCGCCGGCTAGAGGGCATCATTGCCGCGCCGAGCCTGGAGAGCGCGGACCCCGCCGACAGCCTGTTCAGCGGCTGCAGCTTACCGGTGGTGATTCTGGATCGGGAAACGCCGCTACCAATGGACGCGGTCTATTTGGACCATCGTAGCGGTGTGAAGCAGGCAATGGCGTATCTGATTTCATTGGGTCACCGCCGTATCGCGTTGTTCGGGCCCGGCGAGCACATTCGTCCAGGGCGCGAAAAGCTGCTCGGCTACCGGGATGCCCTTGCGGAGGCAGGTTTGGTGTTCGACCCGGCACTAGTCTGTATGTCACGCTCGGCGATCGATTCGTCACGCACCCAAATGGCGACCATGCTCGCTCTTTCCGCACCCCCCACTGCAATCATCGGCCTAGGAACGCGCCTGCTCTCCGGAGCCATTTATGTTGCGCGCAAGGCGGGGCTGGATATTCCCAGAGACCTTTCGGTGATCGGCATCGGTACGCCGGAGACGCTAGAGTTGATGTATCCCCCGCTAACCACGCTACGCTTTGACATCGAGCGTGCCGCGCAGGCCGCCGCACATCTGATGCTTGACCGCTTGGCCGGGGAGGGGGGGAGGCAACCGCGTAGCGTGAATGTGCCGCTTGACCTGGTTCTGGGTGAGTCGTGCGCCCCGGCAGCGCCCAGGTAGGCCAGTGGGCTGCACATGCGCCAGTTCGACGCTCGGGGCACCTTCCTGCAGGTTCACGATGGCCTGCTCAGGGCCACGGACGTTGGCCGCCGGCTGATGCGCCGGCGTATTGGCAAGGTGTTGCTATTTCTTGGATTCGTATGCCATCCGCACCGCCAGACCTGTCAGAACGCTTCCCATCAGCCAGCGCTGCACCAATAGCCACTGCGGGCGTCCTGACAGGAAGGTAGAGATCGATCCGGCCGTCACGATGATCAGTGCATTCACAGCGAGGCTGATCGAAATCTGAACGCCGCCGAGCGCCAGCGACTGGGTAAGAACGCTGCCGTGTCCTTCCGTAATAAATTGGGGAAGCAGAGACAGATACATGACGGCGATTTTTGGATTCGCCAGGTTGGTGATAAACCCCATGCTGAAGAGCTTCCTTGGGGTATCGACCGGCAGGTCGCGTACTGCAAATGCGGACCGTCCGCCCGGTTTGACCGCTTGCCAGGCAAGATATAGAAGGTACAAAGCGCCGCCAAAGCGAAGCGTATCGTAGGCGTAAGGTACCGCAAATACGAAGGCCGTAATTCCGAATGCCGCGCAGAGCATGTAGAACACAAAGCCCAGAGCAACGCCGCCCAATGAAATGAGGCCTGCGCGTCTACCTTGGCAAATTGAGCGGGAAATTAGATAAATCATGTTCGGCCCCGGCGTTAAAACCATTCCCAACGCCACAAGAGCAAACATGAGCAACTGTGCAAAATCAGGCATAACCCATCTCCAAGGATAGTAGGTAATGCCCAGGCGCGCGGCGGCTAGCAACCTCACGCTCCCCGATAGTGCCCTATCTGTATGCGCCAGTCACATGAGTGCAGAAATCATAGCACAGGAGAAAATACTTTAGGCTCGGAGGCGCCGTGGTCTTGCGCTGACAGACAACCAGCCAACCTGGGACGATCACTGGCGTCCGTCGGACTGAGATCGGCCATCGAAGAAAGAGGAAATTACCTTCTGCGGTGCCCGGATGATTCCCCATCCACAGACGTCTCTGCGCTCCACTGCGCCGCGGTGAGTCTGGAGATGAAGAAATCGGCCAACGCACTCACCTTCGCGGGCCGCGCGCGGGCAGTGGGCGTGACGAAATACAAACCACCTTCAGGCAAGCGCCAATCGGTCAAAACGGGCTCGAGCTGTTTGTCCCGGAAATACTGCGTCGCGACAAACTCAGGAAGCTCGGTGATGGCAAGTCCAGCGAGGACCGTGGGCAGCAATGCCTCCACGCTCGTTCCTCGCAACGCTCCGGTTGGTGTGACGGTGCATTCCTCGCCACTTTCATGGGTAAATCGCCAGACGTCGCGCTTACTCCTGTTGGTGTAGGTAAGGCACTGGTGGGCGCCAAGGTCTTGCGGGTGCTGAGGATGGTCATGGTGAGACAGATAGGCTGGAGATGCCACGACAAATCGCCGCACAGGTGCAATGAGACGTGCGACGAGTGACGAGTCTTCCATGATGGCGATGCGCAGGGCGGCGTCAAAGCCATCGCCAATCAGATCAGTCTGTGCGTCCGTGAGATGAAGTTCGACGGAAATATCCGGATAGGTCCGAAAGAACTCGGGCAACAGCGGAGCCACCCAGCGAGCACCAAAGGAGAGCGGCGCCGCGAGCTTTACGAGACCACGTGGCCGGCTTGACGTCTCACGTGCGAAATCCTCCGCTTCCTCAGCCTCCGCGTAGATTCTCGCCGCTCGCTCGGCAAGCGTGTGGCCATAGTCCGTGAGTGCAAGTCGTCGGGAGGTGCGGTTGAACAGTCGACCTCCCAGCCGTTCTTCAAGACGGGTAACGGCCCTGGAGACCGTGGCGACCGAGACCCCCATGGCAGTTGCCGCCGCAGCGAACGAGCCTTCTTCGGCAACTTTCGCGAACATCGCGAGCCCTTCGAAATCCGGTAGTTTTGACATCGACAATCCTGCAACGATGGTTTTCATTCATTTCTATTTCGAAAATTAGCATGACGTCATAGATTTGTCTCGTCGCACCACTCGTCGCACTTACTCGTCGCACCACGCCACCCAGGAGATAGATCATGGTACGCAGACTCGAAGGACAGTTAGCCGTCATCACCGCCGTCACGAAGACCTTGGTCCTCGCTCAGTAGCGCGGCACCACATCCCGCATCTTCCTGAAGCAGCTGCTACAGGAAATGGACATGCAAGAGACTTAAGAGATTTCCACC
Source organism: Cupriavidus sp. GW822-FHT02D05 (assembly GCF_058802485.1). Taxonomy (NCBI): domain Bacteria; kingdom Pseudomonadati; phylum Pseudomonadota; class Betaproteobacteria; order Burkholderiales; family Burkholderiaceae; genus Cupriavidus; species Cupriavidus sp. GW822-FHT02D05. The sequence goes on from NZ_JBXAOE010000012.1 coordinate 24,901, forward strand.
CCATGCGACCGCAAAGGTCCACAGTCATCGATTAAGGAGTGTGTTATGAATGACCGTACCCATGAACTGCTTGATCGCAACCTCCAGGAGGTCTTCGGCGAAGGCGACGCAGCGCGTCGTCGCGCGGCGATCGAGGCGCTCTATACCGAGGACTGCGTGCTCTACGTGCCTACGGGTGTATTCGTTGGGCACGACGCTCTCGACAAATTCGCGGGGGATCTTCGCGCGACGCACCCGCACTATGCTTACACACCGCACGGTAAGCCTCAGGCTCTCCACAACGCCGGTCGTCTGGCTTGGGGTTCTGGCCCGCGCGGCGAAGCCCCCGACTATACGGGCTGGGATGTGATCCTCGTTCGTGACGAGAAAATCGCGGCGCTCTATGTCTTCCTCGATTCCGTTCCCAACGTGCCGGCACTTCCGGAGGTAACCGTGCCATGATCGCGTTCGCGTCGCCCACAAGGGCGACGCCGGGGACACGCTCCGTCAACTTGCGGATAGGTTTTGGCCCAGCCGTGCCGCTTCTATCGCGGCGATATTGATCTTTCTCATGGTCATCATCGCGTCAAACGCGCGCCTGGCCGCAGCGGGATCGGGGTCGGATATTGCCGCGGTGAGAGCGCGCGGGGTGATCTGCCATGACAAGCCCCACCGGTCCTTGCACCAGCCGCATGTGCTTTCCTGGCCGCCGTTGCCGATGATCGCGTTCCACAAGCGGTCGGTTTCGGCCTGGTCGTCCGTCGCGATTTGAAAAGAGAATGCCTCGTTGTGCTTGAAATACGGGCCGCCGTTCAGCCCAAGGCAGGGGATGCCGGCGACGGTGAACTCAACCGTCAGGACATCGCCCTGCTTGCCGCCAGGATAGTCGCCCGGTGCGCGGTGGACAGCGCCGACAGCGCTGTCGGGGAACGTCTGCGCATAGAAGTTTGCGGCGTCAACGGCGCCACCTTCGTACCACAGACAGATCGTGTTCTTGCTGGTCATTTCGCATCTCCTGACAAGTTGGCCACCTGCATCCGCGCAGCAGTCGCAGCTACGTCGTGCGTGACTATTTTGTGGGGGTTGTGTGATCTTCGAACGCGGCGACGATGCCGTCAATCATTGCTGTGATGCGCGCGGTATGCCGAAGGTCTTGATGCGTGACGAGCCAGATTTCGTAGACCGCCCCACGTGCGGGTTCCGGCCCTATCTGCACGAGGCCGTCGTGTTCAGCCAGATGGATCGGAAGCTCACCGATGCCGAGGCCGGCCTTTACCGCGGTACGCAGCATGAGGCTGGAATTGAAGGTCGATACGATGCGCCCCGCGTGTATCGGTTCGCCAGCAAGCGTCGGTGATCGATTCCCGGTCCAGTTTCCCTGATAGGCAACGAGATCGTGGCCCGCGAAGGCGGAGCCCGCGGCGGGCTTGCCGTGCTGGTCGAGATATGCCTTCGATGCAAAGAGCGCCATGGGCCAGCGAGCCAGGCGCCGCGCGACAAGATCGGGATTATCCGGCCTGACTGAGCGGACCGCGATATCCGCTTCACGCTTTGCCAGACTTAGCATGCGCGTCGACGTGTCCAGCAGGACGCGCACTTCGGGATGCGCAGCATGCAGGCGTTCGATGGCCGGAAGCAGGAATTCGAGCGCAATCAAGTCGGTGCTGGTGACTCTTACGTCCCCCGCAAGCCGTGTATCCGTGCCTTGCGTTCGTCTGACGAGTTCGTGTGCGGCGTGTTCCATTTTTTCCGCCGATCTCAGCGCGGCCTCGCCTGCGGCGGTCAACGCGTAACCGTCAGAGGTGCGCAGGAAGAGCGTTGCACGTAGGGCGTGCTCTAGTGCCGCAATCCGTCTGCCGACCGTCGCCTGATCAAGGTTGAGCGTCCTGGCCGCGCCACGGAGCGTTTTTTCGCGCTCCACCGCGAGAAACACTCGCGCGTCATCCCAGTTCATCGTGCCGCCCTCCTGATGCAAATTTGCATCTGACAACACGAATAATGCTGCACATATTCATCAGCGTCGAGGCCTAGACTGAACGCCAGAGTTCCTCGTTCCATGATCCGCCCGGATCAATCGAGGCTCATCTATACAAGGAGTGCCATCCATGCCTGCTTCAACTTATCGTGTGCCGTCGTCCATGACGGCCATTGAGATCAAACAGCCCGGCGGTCCTGAGGTGCTGGTGCCGACTACGCGCGCGGTGCCGGTGCCGGCCACCGATCAGGTTCTGATCCGCATCCACGCGGCTGCCGTGAACGGTCCAGACGTTTTCCAGCGCAAAGGGCTCTATGATCCGCCCCCCGGCGCTTCGGACATTCCGGGGCTGGAAGTGGCAGGTCAAGTGGTTGCCGTTGGCGCCGACGTGTCCCAATTCCGGATCGGCGAACTGGTGTGTGCATTGATTCCTGGTGGTGGCTACGCAGAATATGCGGTCGCGCACGCCTGCAACACGATGCATATCCCCAAAGGCCTGACGTTGGTGGAAGCGGGGGCCATGCCCGAAACGTTGATGACGGTATGGCTGAACCTGTTCCAGCGCGGCAAGCTGGTTGCCGGCGAATCGGTGTTGATCCATGGCGGCGCGTCAGGTATCGGTACCACGGCGACCATGCTGGCGAAGGCATTCGGCGCTGCGCAAATCATCACGACAGTTGGCTCGCAGGCACATCGCGAGGCCAGCCTGGCGCTAGGCGCAGACCTCGCGATAGATTACCGCGAGGACGATTTCGTCGCCGAGGCGCAGCGGTTTACCGATGGAAGAGGTGTCGACGTGATCCTCGACATCATTGCCGGCGACTACGTGGCTAGAAACTATGACGCCGCAGCCATGGACGGACGGATCCTCCAGGTGGGCGTGATCAAGGGGCCGGCGAAGGATCTCAACGTCTTGCCGATGTTGACGAAACGTCTGACGCATATGGGTTCGACATTGCGATCGCGCACATCCGCGGACAAGGCGGCCATCATCGATGAACTCGAGCGGCAGGTCTGGCCGCACATCGAGAGCGGCAGGATCAAGCCGGTTGTCTACAAGACCTTTGCGCTTGTCGACGCTCGCGGCGCTCACGAGCTGATCGATTCCGGCACACACTTTGGAAAGATTGTCCTTACGACAGGTGCCGATCTCATTGGCTGAAGCCTGGCTTGCCGGTTTCGTGATCGACGTGAAGAAAAAGCAGCACTTCTAAAGGTCACGGACGTCTCACGATCTGCTCGGCGATCGGCCGGAGCCTGTTCGAGAACGCACGGAGGTGGGTCGCGCCACTTGCAAGCGCTAGCGCCTGTTCATCGCAAATCGTCGAAGTCTCCTGGCGCCAGCGTGAGGGCTGCTGCGCGCACGTTTTCCTCGAGGTGATCGATGGATCGAGTGCCGGGGATGGGCAGCATGACCGGCGATTTCGCGAGTAGCCATGCAATAGACAGGGCCGCATGCGTGAGGCCGTGACGCGTGGCGACCTGCTTCCCCTTGAGCGCCCGCAGGCCGCACCGACACGATGGGCGTGATGCTGCGTGCCAGATCGAGCTGCGCGACCGTCACGTTCGAGATGCCGATATGGCGGATCTTTCCTACGCGCTGCAAGTCAGCCAGGGCTCCGACCGACTCGGCAAATGGCACGTTCGGGTCAGGCGCATGGAGTTGATACAAATCGATGCGCTCCAGCCGCAAGCGCTGCAAACTGCCTTCGACCGCGGCCCGCAAATGGTCGGGGCGGCCATCCCGAACCCAGGAGCGGCGATCTGGCCGCACCAAGCCGCCTTTCGTGGCAATGACCAGGTCCGAAGGATAGGGATACAACGCCTGCGAGATCAAAGATCAAACTGCCGGCAGCCACCCCGAGGCGGGATGCCAGGCACCGAAGTCCGGTGATGTTCGACATCACGCCAGGCGGCTGGCCTCGATGCGCGGGAACACCCGCGCCAGCGTGACGCCGCGCGCGGCCATGAACAGCAGCAGCGCCGCCCATAAGCCATCGTTGCCGAACGGGCCGGCCAGCGCAAGCGCCGCCACCATGAACGCCGCGAACGACAAGGCCATCGAGTGCATCAGGTCGCGCGTGCTGGTGGCGCCGATAAACACGCCATCAAGCAAGAAGCCCCACACGGAAACCAGCGGCAGGGCAACCGCCCACGGCAGGTAGCGTACCGCCGCGTCGTGGACTGTCCGCTGGTCGGTCAGGCGGGCGATGATCCATTCTCCGGCGCAGGCATACACCAGGGAGAAGCACAGCGCCCCCACCGCGCCCCAGATCATCGTGACCCGGACCGCGCGGCGCAAGGCGTGCCGGTCCCGGGTGCCGATGGCGGCGCCCACCAGTGCCTCGGCCGCATGCGCGAAGCCATCGAGCGCGTACGCCATGAAGGTCTGGAAGTTGAGCAGCAGGGCGTTGGCCGCCAGGATCACGTCGCCTTGCCGGGCGCCCGCATGGGCGAACCAGCCGAAGCTGGCCACCAGGCAGAGCGTGCGGATGAAGATGTCGCGGTTGAGGGCGACCAGCCGCTTCAGTTCGTGCGCGTCGGCGACCACCGCCCAGCGCAGGGGCGGCAAGCCGTGCGGGCGCAGCCGCCAGAGCAGCGCGGCGCCCAGCACGAAGCCGCACGCATCGGCGGTGGAGGTGGCGGCGCCGATCCCCGCGATGCCCCAGTCGAACACATAAACGTAGAGCAGCACCGAGGCAATGTTCACCGCATTGATGAAGAGCTGGATGAGCAGGCCCAGGCGCACGCGCTGGCAGCCCAGCAGGTAGCCGAGCACCACGTAATTGCACAACGCAAAAGGCGCCGCCCAGATCCGCGCATGGCTGTAGACCCGCGCGTGATGCTGGAGTGTGTCGCTGCCGCCGATCAGGCCCAGCGCGCCGTGGATCAAGGGCATCTGCACGGCCAGCACGCCGAGCCCGATGACGGTGGCCAGCATCAGGGCGCGTGCCAGGGTGGCGCGCAGCGCCGCGCCGTCCTGGGCGCCATACGCTTGCGCGACGAGCCCGGTGGTACCCATGCGCAGGAAGCCGAAGCCCCAGAACACAAAGCTGAAGAACAGGCCGCCGGCGGCTACGCCGCCCAGGTAGGCCGGGTCCGGCAGGTGGCCGGCAACGGCGGTATCGACCACACCCAGGATCGGCTGGGTCAGGTTGGCCAGGATGATCGGGAACGCCAGCGCCAGCACGCGGCGGTGCCAGTGCGACGCGGGGAGGGCCGGCGGTGCGCTGGAAGCGCTGCCGCTGGCGGGTGACGCGACTGAAGCGGATGAAGCGGCTGAGAGGGGACTATCGGCGTCTGGCACGTTGTGCAGCAAGGGCTGGGTGTTTGGGGTCGACCGACATTATGGTCGATCCACTGCCTTGCTGCCTCGCCGGTGAACAGGAACGATGCCGCTCACCCACGCCGTACGTGCCGGGGATCAGGCGTTCACGGTGCTTCCATGGCCGAAGCCTTATTGCTGGTTGGGGGCGACAATGCCGTAGCGCTCCATTTGACGGTAGACCGTGGCGCGCGCGATACCCAGGTCAACGGCAACCTGCGTAATACGCCACTTGTTACGCCGCAGGGCAGCCAGCAAGGCCTCGCGTTCGTTGCCGGGCAGCGGCGCCGCCTCCGGGCGCGCATCCGGCCGGTTTTCCTGCGTGCTATCGAGGATCTCCGGCGGCAGCGCCTCAGTGTCGATCAATCCGTGGTCGCTCATGGCCAGCGCAAAGCGCAGCACATTGCGCAGCTGCCGGACATTGCCCTGCCAGGAATAGGCCCGCAGCAGGGCCAGCGCGGCGGGCGCCAGCACGGCCTGCATATCCAGCTGCCGGCCCTCTTCCTCGGCGATGCGCGCGATCAGGTAGTCCTTGTCGTGCCGCTCGCGCAGCGCCGGCAGGTGCAAGGTGGCTCCACACAGGCGGTAGTAGAGGTCTTCGCGGAAGCACTGCTCGGCGATCAACTGGCGCAGGTCGCGGTGCGAGGCGGCGACTACGCGCAGGTCCACCGGGACGGGTTTCTCCGCGCCCAGCGGCATCACCTCGCGCTCGGACAGCACGCGCAGCAGCCGGCTCTGCAGGTGCAGCGGCATGTCGCCGATCTCGTCGAGGAAGAGGGTGCCGCCGTCCGACTGCGCGATCAGGCCACGCATGCCTTTGCTGCGTGCGCCGGTGAAGGTGCCGGCCGTGTAGCCGAACAGCTCGCTCTCGATCAGCGATTCGGGAATGGCCGCGCAGTTGACCGCGATGAAGGCTTTGCCGCGGCGCTCGCTGGCGGCGTGCAGCGCCTTGGCCAGGACTTCCTTGCCGGTGCCGGTCTCGCCGTGCACCAGGATATTGAGCGGCTTGTTGGCAAGGCGCTTGGCCTGCAGGATCAGGCGCTGCATCTGCGGGTCGCCCGCGCCGAGCGCGTCCAGCGCGGCGCTGGCTTGCGCGCTCGGCAGCGCGGGCTGGGCGCCGGGAGAGCAGGGCCGGCCCGGTGCCCCGCGCGGGGCGATCGCGGTGGCGTAGTACAGGCCGTGGTCATGGGTGCGCACGGCGGTGCGCTCGGACGACATGCCGGCGCGCGCGATGCGCCAGAGCTCGCTCATGTCCTCGCGCAAGACTTCGGTCAGCAGGTGGCCGCGCACATCCTGCGGCTTGCCGCCGCAGTGCCCTTCGGCGGCGTCGGCCAGCCGCAGCCTGCGCCGGCCGCCGCTGTTGATGCCCCGGATGACGCCGTCGGCGTCGAAGGCGACCATGATCTCGCTGTCCACGTCCACCAGCGACCAGGTCGAGCCCAGCCGCAGGATCCATTGGTCGCGGAAGTAGCGCAGGAAATTGGCATCCTCGATCATCTGCGCGTACATGGTGGTCATCTGCAGCGCCAGGTGCTGTCCCTCGCGCGGTGCCGGGGCGCTTAGCGCGGAGACGTCGAGCACGCCCAGGAAGCCGCCGGTGGGATCGAACAGCGGTGCGCTGTTGCACGTGAGCGAGATGTGGGACACGTCGAAGTGGTCGGTCTGGTGGCAGGTCACCGGCGCCTGCTCGACGATGCAGGTGCCGACCGCGCAGGTGCCGGCGCGCGGCTCGCTCCAGTCCGCGCCGAGGTAGAGCCCGGCGTGCTTGAGCTCCTGCTCCCAGTGGTCGTTGCCGATGAAGTCCACGGTCACGCCATGGGCGTCGGTGAGCAGCAGCACGCAATCCAGGGCGGACACACGCTTGTAGAGCTGCTCCATGCCGGTACGCGCCACGCCGAGAAAGTCCTCGATCTGGTCCTTGTGTTCGCGCAGGCGCTGCGCTTCCACGATATAGGCGGGCACCGGCCGGCTCGGGTCGAGGCCATAGTCATTGAAGCAGCGCAGCCAGGAGCGCTCGATGGTGCCGTCGGCCGCGCCGGGCTGCCGCGAAAAGGCAAGCAGGCGCTCGATATGTGCCCGGTGTGCTTGTTGCAGCACGGTTGTCTCCTTGGCCGGTTCATGTGGTGGGCTGGCCGGGGCAATCGGATGCCCGGCGCAGCGCTGGCTCTACGCTAATCGATTTGGCCGCCCCCCGCAATGCGGCGGGCGGCCATCCGGCCGGCTCAGAGTTCGCGCCGTTGCAGCGCGCCGGCAATGTACCCGGCCTGGCGGATCGCCAGCGCCACGATGGTCAGGGTGGGGTTGGACGCCGAGCTGGAGGCGAACTGGCTGCCGTCGGAGACGAACAGGTTGGGGATATCGTGGCTCTGGCCCCAGCGGTTGACCACGCCGTCGCTGGCCTTGGCGCTCATGCGGTTGGTGCCCATGTTGTGGCTGGCGGGATAGGGCGGCATGTCGATCACGCGCGTGGCGCCGACCGCTTCCGACATCTTGCGGAACTGGGCTAGCCCGTGGGCGCGGATGGCGGCGTCGTTGGCGTGGTCGGTCTTGCTCACGATCGGCACCGGCAGGCCGTACTGGTCCTTCTGCGTGGCATGCAGGGTAATGCTGTTGCGTTCCTGCGCCAGATCTTCGCCGCAGACCCAGACGCAGCTCATGTGGTCGTACATTTCCAGCGCCGAGGCGACGTCGCGGCCCCAGCCGCCCGGCTTCATGAACGCGGCGGTGAAGGGCAGGCCAAGCGCCAGCCCTTCCAGGTGATAGCCGCCGAAGAAGCCGCGTTGGGTGTTGAGCCGGGCTTCGTCCGAGACCACCGCCGCCAGCGCGGTGCCGCGGTACATATAGACCGGCTTGCGGTGGATCGCCACGGCCGCCGCGGTGGTGTGGTTGAGGTAGTTGCGGCCAACCTGGCCGGAGGAATTGGCGAGACCCTGCGGGAACTTGCTGCTGGCCGAATTCAGCAGCAGGCGCGGCGACTCGATCGAGTTGCCGGCCACGCAGACGATGCGCGCGCGCTGGAACTGGCGCCGGCCGCGCTCGTCCACGTAGAGCACGCCGGTGACCTTGCCGGCGGCGTCGTGCTCGATCTGCAGCACCATGGATTGCGGCCGCAATTCTGCTTTGCCGGTGGCCACGGCGCGCGGCACCTCGGTGTAGAGCGTGGACCATTTGGCGCCGATCTTGCATCCCTGCATGCAGAAGCCGATCTGCATGCAACCCGGGCGCCCATCGTAGGGCTGCGAGTTGACCGCCATGGGCCGCACGATTTCCTTGTAGCCGATCTTGCGCGCGCCCGCCGCCAGCACCTTGTAGTGGTTGTTCTCGGGCAGGGCCGGCAGGCCGGAGGCGGCGGTGGTGGTCACGCCCATCTTCTTTTCGGCGAGGTCATAGAACGGCGCGAGCTCGTCGTAGGTGATGGGCCAGTCGATCAGGTTGGCGTCCTTCACGGCGCCATAGGTGCTGCGGTTGTGGAAGTCGTGCGGCATGAAGCGCAGCGCCACCCCGGACCAGTGCACCGTGGAGCCGCCCACACCCTTGACGATCCAGGCCGGCAGGTTGGGGTAGGTCTTGGTGTGATGCCAGCCGCCGGCCGAGATGCGCTTGTCCAGCCACGAGATCTTGTTGAACATTTCCCACTCGTCATTCTCGAAATCGGCTTGCGTAAAGTGCTTGCCGGCTTCGAGGATCACGCTGCGTACGCCGCGCTGGGCCAGTTCGTTGGCGAGCGTGCCGCCGCCCGCGCCGGAACCGATGATGACGACCACGCTGTCGTCTTTGAGGTCGAACTTCGTTGCCATGCTTGTCTCCATGCGCCGCTCCGGGGGGATTGCCGTAGCCCGGGCGGCCTCTTGTCGGGGGAATGCCGGTGCCGGCGGCTCAGAGCCAGTCGATATCGTCGAAGCCGCGGTGCAGGTAGCCGCCTTTCTCCCAGGACGAACCCTCGTAGCCCAGGAGGGGCCAGACCGCTTTGTTGTTGTAGAGGCCCGTGACCAGTTCGCCGCGCACTTTCTCGAAGAAGGGCGTGGCCTCGATGGCCTGCAGCAGTGCCACGCGATCGGTCTCCTTGGCGATTTCGCCATAAGGGCGGCCGAAGCGCTCGCGCGCCGAGGCATCCAGCGCGGCAACGCCCTGCTGCAGCAGAGTGCGCGTTGCCTTGTTGCCGGCGGCGGACTTCTCCAGCGGGACGATGGCGTCGACGTAGTAGCGGTCGGACAGTTTGTCGTGGGGAAAGATATCGCGTGACATGGCCACCAGCGTGCGCGCGGTGGCCGGGCCGAGCGCGCGCAAGGAGGCCGTCATGGCTTCGCGCGGCGGCTGGGCCAGCGCCGCCGGTACCACCGCCACGCCGATGGCGGCAAGGCCGCCGCCGCGCAGGAAGCCCCGGCGTGAAACGGTGGGCTGCTTGGGCAGGGTACGCATGGTGGTGCCGGCGCCAAGGCCGGCAGGCTGTGGGGATTTCATTGGTTTTGTCTCCAGTTTTTTGTGGGAGCGCGGTGCGGGCGTTGTCCGCCCCCCCGGCTCGGTGCATGGCATTGCTTGTCGCCGGTCGCCGCCGCCTCCCGCTGCTTTGTCGCGGCTTGTCGGGGCGGCGCCCCGTTCAGCACGGGCTGGGCACGGCGCGCAGCGCGCCGCAGGCCGGTGCCGGGCGCGCCCTGGGGCGGGGTTGGCCGGGTTCGGCGCGCTCGCCAAGCACGTCGATCAGCATGTGGTGCAGCCGTTCGGCCAGCACCGTGGCCATGAGCGGCGCGCCCAGTTGCTCTGCACAGGACGTGGTGCAGGCGCGCAGGCGGTCGGTATCGGCGGGATCGCCGCCGAGCGCGCCGCACAGCAGCGGCCATTCGGGCGGCGCAATCAGAGTGCCCGAGGTCAGCAGCACGCCGGTACGCCGTCGCACCTGTGCCAGGCCGACGATCTTGCGCTGGCCCACCACGACTTCCCAGGGCGAGAGCCCGCCGAAGCAGGCCCACTTCAGCGCATCCGCCGGCGGGGCCAGCCGCGCTTCCTCCGGCGGCACCGCATAGGCCGCGATGCCGAGGTCCCGCAGCAGCCCGGCGTGCAGCACGCCCAGCCAGCGGTAGCTCGACACCGTACCGGTGCCGACCAGGGCGTGGCCCGCCGGCAGCACGATCGAGGCCGACAGCATCCACGGGCCGGTCAGCACGGCGCCGCCGCCCGAATCCCGCTGCGCAAACGGGGTGGTGCAGCCTGCCAGGCGCTCGCGCAGGGACGCCTGCGCGCAGCCCAGCACGATGCCCGGCGCGGCGTAGGTCCACAGGCGCACGGCCGGGCGCAGCACCGGCTCCGCCAGGCGGGCCCGGTTCCAGGCTTGCTCTTCGGCGCAGCTCGCGCCGCTGGCGAGGAAGGCGGGGGCGAGCATCATAGGCCTTCCACGGTTTCCAGCCGCGTCTTGAGGTCGGTCAGGAAGCGCGCTGCCGGATAGCCGTCCACCGCGCGGTGGTCGAAGACCAGGTGCAGGCCCATCATTGGCGCCACCGCGATCCAGTCGTCCTTGACCACGGCCCGCTTGGCCACCCGCGTCACGCCGAGGATGGCGGCCTGCGGCACATTGAGGATGGGGGTGAAGCTGTCGATGCCGGTCGAGCCCAGGTTGGTCACGGTGAAGGTGCCGCGCTGGTAGGCGCCGGCCGGCAGCGTGCCGGCGCGCGCGCCGGCGGCCAGGGCGCGGCTCTCGGCAGCGATCTGCGCCACCGACCTGGTGTCCACGTCGCGCAGCACCGGCACCATCAGGCCTTCGTCAAGGCTGACCGCGAGGCCGAGGTTGATGTTCGGCATCAGCTCGATCTCCTTTTCCAGCACGCGCGCGTTCAGGCGCGGGTGCTGGCGCAGGGTCAGCGCCACGGCGCGCAGCACGAAGGCTGTGAGCGTGATCTTGCATTCGGGCCCCAGGTTCTGCTGCATGGTGTGGCGCGCCAGTTCCAGCAGGGTCACGTCCACCTCGACCGAGTGCGCCACGCGCGGCACGGCCCAGCCCGCGCTCATATTGCGCGCGATGGCGCCACGCATGCCCGTCAGCGGCACCGTGACGCGCTCGGCGGCGCTGGCCGCCGCCGTAGCCGGCGGGCCGCTCAGGACGCAAGCAAGGCTGTGACTCATGATCTCGGCTCCAGCCGGGCGAGCACGGCGCCGCGCCCGAAGGTGTCCTGCGCCGCCACTGCCAGCGCGGCGACGATGCCGTCGGCGGGCGCGACGATCTCATGCGTGGTCTTGACCAGCTCGGCCACGCCCAGCGGCTGGCCCGCGCTGACCGCGTCGCCGGGCTTGACCAGCCACTCCTGCAACAGGGCTTCGGTGCCGTCTTCCACGTCCTGCCAGACGGTGTCGGCCATCGTTACGTCGGTCATGCTGCTTCTCGCTTCAATTGATAGGAAAGAGGACGGTCCTGCACCAGGGCGCGCACCTGCGCGGCAATGGTGTCGACCTGCGGAATCACGTATTGCTCGAGCGGGCGCGAGAAGGGGATGGGCACGTCGGGCACGGCCAGGCGCCGCACCGGCGCGCGCAGCGCCACGCTATCGAGGTTCTCCGCCACGATCGCGGCGATCTCGCCGGACAGGCCGAAGCTCAGGTAATCCTCGTCCGCCACCAGCAGGCGGCCGGTCTTGGCGACCGAGCGCAGTACCGTCTCGCGGTCGAGCGGGACGATGGTGCGCAGGTCGATCACTTCCACGTCGATGCCCTCGGCCGCCAGTTGCTCGGCGGCCAGCAGCGATTTCTGCACCATCTGCGAGAGCGTGACGATGGTCGCGTCGCGGCCGCTGCGCGCCACCCGCGCCTGGCCGAAGGGAATGGCGTAGGCCTCCTCGGGGACGGCATTGGTGCTGCCCTCGAAGTAGGACATCCACGACAAGCCCATGATGCCCTTGTGGTAGCAGAACACCACCGGGTTGTCGTCGCGGATGGCCTGGATCATCAGGCCCTTGGCGTCGTAGGCGTTGGACGGCACCACCACCTTCATGCCCGGCATGTGGGCAAAGCTGGCGTACAGGCATTGCGAATGCTGGGCGGCATCGTTGTAGCCCCCGCCGATGCCGGTCATCACCACCGCCGGCAGGCCCACGCGCCCGCCGGACATATAGGTGTTCTTGGCGAGATGGTTGTAGATCTGGTCGAAGCACACCCCGAAGAAATCCACGAACATCAGTTCCGCGATCGGGCGCAGCCCTTGCGCGGCGGCGCCGATGGCCGCGCCCATGAAGGCGGTTTCCGAGATCGGCGTATCCATGATGCGATCGGGCCCGAAGCGGTCCAGCAGGCCGGTGGTGGCGCTGAAGATGCCGCCGTACTTGCCGATATCCTCGCCCATCACGAAGACGCGCGAGTCGCGCTCCATTTCCTGGCCGATGGCTTCGGCGATGGCCTGGGCCATGGTGAGCGTGCGCGTGCCCTGGGGCGCGCTTTGTGCGGTTTGCATGCGGGTCTCCTGTTTATGCTGGTGCGAGGTCTTGCTGGACGAAGACGTGTTGCAGCGCTTCTGCGGGCGCGGGGTAGGGGCTGTTGCGGCCAAACTCATAAGCGGCCTCGATGCGGGCCGAGATGGTCTGGCGCAAGGCGGCCTCGGCGCCGTCGTCTAGCAGGCCGCTGGCGCGCAGCGTGGCGCCCAGGGCGTGGATCGGATCGGCGCTGCGCAGGGTCTTGGCTTCGTCGCGCGGGCGATAGGTTTCCGGGTCGCCCTGGAAGTGGCCGAGATAGCGGTCGGTCTTGACTTCGATCAGCGTGGGGCCTTCGCCGCGCCGCGCCCGTGCCACGGCCTCGCCGGCAGCGCGGTACACCGCGACGGCGTCGTTGTGATCCACCAGCACGCCCGGCATGCCATAGCCGGCGGCGCGCACGTCATTGGAAGGTACCGAGGTGGAGGCGGACTTCTCCACCGAGATGCCGTACTTGTTGTCCTCGCAGACGAACACCACCGGCAGCTTCCACAGCGCGGCCAGGTTGAGCGATTCATGGAACGAGCCCTGGTTGGCCGCGCCTTCGCCGAAGAAGGACACGGCTACCCAGTCCTTGCCCAGCTTGCGCGCCGCCAGCGCGGCGCCGCAGGCCTGCGGCGAACTCGCGCCGACGATGCCGCTGCAGGAGAACTTGGTTTCGGGATGGAACAGGTGCATATGGCCGCCCTTGCCGCGCCCGAGCCCGGTGGCCTTGCCGAACATCTCGGCGGTCATGGCATCGAGCGGCACGCCCTTGGCGATGGCGAAGTGGTGCGAGCGGTGCGCGCCGACCACGGTGTCCTCCGGCCGCAAGTGCGCGCATACGCCCACCGCCACCGGCTCCTGCCCGGCTGCGAGATGCATCTCGCCGGGCACCGGGCCGGCGCCGATGTCGAAGGCCAGGCCTTTCTGGATCTTCGGCGGCAGCTTGCCTTCGAGGTAGACCTTGGCCATGGTCTCTTCGTATTGCCGGATCTCGATCATCTTCTCGTACATCCACAGAAGATGGCTTGGGGTGGGTTCCATTCGGGGTCTCCTCTTGCTTTCGTTTCAGCGGCCGGCTGCGGTGCCGGACCAGCCTGAATTGCAAGAGTGGTGCCAGCGCGGGCGGGAAGCCCCGCGCCCGGCCCGCGGCTTCCCGCCAGGCCTTGCCGCAGGCCGGATACGCGTGGGGAGGGCCGGCCTGGCGCCAGGCCCGCGGCAGGCATCTGTCGCGCCGGGCGGCGAGACAGATGTCGCATCGGGCGGGACATCTGTCGCCGTCGGAGGCGGCTTTTCCGCAGGCAAGGCGCGCGAGGGGGGCGGAGTGCCGGCCAAGCCTTGCGGCAGGCAGATCAGCCGTTCTTCTTCGAAAGACCGTAGAACTCGAAATAGACGGCGTAGATCAGCATGACGTAGTTGAGCAGGTCGACCCAGGTAAGCGGATCGCCGCCAAAGCCGGGGACGATCTCCGCTTCATGCAGCACGGCGCCGGCAAACCATCGCGTATAGGCAAAAAAGGAGATCAGTCCAAGGCCCCAGCAGGATGCCGCGCGTATGGCCCGGTTCGTGCCGACACCGAACCGGGTCGGCCAGTTGCCGGCAACGTTGGCCCAGAAGATCAGCCAGAAGGCAATCCATACGCCTAGCTGCGCGGGCCAGCTTGGAAGCATCGCGCCGATTTTTTCAACGGCGCCGGGCGGGATGAGGACCCATCTGAGCAACGCCAGATGCACGGCATAGAGCGCAGTGCCCAGCAAGAAGTTGCCGGTCAGCGCGGCGAGCGCCATATGGCTTTTCCGGGCCAGCCTGTTCCACGGCCAGTTGTCGAAGATCAGGAATGTCGTCAGCCACGCCACGATGACGGAATAGAACCAGCCGATCGCCACCGGCAACGGCAGCAGGGTCGCATGCGGCGCGGTGGTGGCCGACACGCTGGGATAGATAAGCAGGAAATAGCCCAGGCCCGTGAGGCAACAGCCGGCGGCGATTTGAGCAAGGCCGTTAGCCGCGGGGCTCAGGCCGCTGTCGGACCATGGCCATCCGGCCATGCCTGTCGCCAGTATGCCGAAGCCGTAGAAGCCGATCAGCACGATCAGGCCGGCCGCGCCGTAGCCGGCGCCGTTGATGGCGCTGAATGCCGGATCCAGTGCGCCGTAGCCATGGACCAGCGCGGCGGGCACGGCGAAGGAGAGCGCCAGCGTCACGACCGTGGCGGCGCAGCCGCGCACGGGCTGCTTCAGCGCTGAGAATCCCGCCATGCCGAAGTTGAAGCCGATGAAGACCAGCACCAGGATGCCCCAGAAGAGGTACATGCCAAATGGCTGGGGGGCGTATTTCCAGACGGCCTGGGCAGGGTCGGCGAACAGGCGCCATACGCCAAGGCTGATGCCGTGCACGATCAGGAAGACGGCCACGGAGAATGCCAATGGCCGCAGCGCTAATCCGGCAGGCGCGAGCGCTGGTGTGTCTTGAGCTTCGATATGGGGGCTGAGGGGTTCCATGACCGGCATGTCCAGTACGATGAAGGCCCGGCACGCGAGGCGCGCGCTGGCCGCTGCGCGACGCTGCATCGCGTGAGGCCCGCATGCCGGTGGGATGGGAGGGTGGCCGCGTTGGTCAACGCGGCGCGTTGGAATGAGCGGCCGTCAAGCCGTCAAGCCGTTAAGTCGTCAAGCTGTCCGGCGCTCAGGCCGCCAGGCTGGCAACCGGCTGGACGATGATCTTGACGTTGCCATCCTTGTTGTTGACGAGTTCTTCGAAGCCGTGCGACACAATGTCGGCGAGGGAGATCCGCCCGGTGATGAGCGGCTGCACGTCGATGCGGCCATCGGCGATAAAGCGGATCACGTCGGCGAATTCGCCGTTATAGGCGAGCGATCCGATGATTTCCTTTTCCGTCGATACGATCTCGAAGAAATTGAACGCGCTGGGCTCTTCGAAGATGCCCACCATCACGCATTTCCCGGCCTTGCGGATCACGTCGATGGCAAGCTTCGCCGTGGCCTTGTTGCCGATGCACTCGAAGGACACATCCGCGCCATAGCCGCCGGTCAGCGCCTTGACCTCCGCGATCGCGTCGCATTCCTTGGGATCGATGACGACGTTGGCGCCAACCTCCAGCGCCTTCTTCTTGCGCGCCGACGACATTTCGAGCGCGATGATGCGGCCTGCGCCCGCCGCCTTCGCGCACATGATCGTGCACAGGCCGATGGTGCCGGCGCCGACCACCACAACCGTCTGGCCGACGATGTTGCCGGCTTTCTTCACGGCATGCAGCCCTACCGCCAGCGGTTCGATCAGTGCCCCCGCCTCGGTGGGGAAGTTCTCCGGCAGCTTGTAGAGCAGCTCCGCCGGCACGTTGACGTATTCCGCGAATGCGCCGTTGTTCATCAGGCCGGTGAATGCGAGACTCTCGCAGATGTTGTACAGGCCATGGGTGCAGTAATAGCATTTTCCGCAATGCTGGCAGGCATCCGCGGTGACGCGTTCGCCGACCTTGAAACCGGTCACGCCTGCGCCCAGTTCCGCGATCTCGCCACTGAACTCGTGGCCCAGAATGCACTGCCCCTTCAGTCCGGTGAGCGGGTGGGGATGGTCCACCGGGATAAAGACCGGGCCCGCGACATATTCATGCAGGTCCGACCCGCAGATGCCGCACCAATGCACGCGGATCTTTACCCATCCTTCGGCGGGCTTGTCCGGGACGCGTACCTCCTCGACGCGGACATCGTGGCGACCCCGCCATACGGCGGCCTTCATGCTGGGCTGATGCACCGAACCTTCGTTGCTCACGGTTGTGTCTCCATCGTAGTTGTGGGGAATCGACGAAGGACCATGCGGGTGCCGCGGATCAGTGTGTGGCGTGGCCTTCGTGCAGGAAGGAAATCGCATGAACCATGCCAGAGAGGACGGCGGACGAGGGCGGATGCCGAAGGTGCTGCGCGCGCTGCGGCGCAGCGTGGGCAGGGCGCAGGCGCAGGCAGGGTGAAGCGTGGGCCGCGCGGGGTTATTGCTGCGATACAGCACGACGCCGGCGAGGGCCCGGCAAGCTACGGCGCGGCCCGCGTGAGACGGCCCGGCTCGATCCGGTGAGACACCGTGCCTCAGTCCGCCTCGTCCGCCGGAGACCAGGGCACCGACGCCGGCAAGGACGCCGAACCCGGGTAGACAATGCCGTATCTGGCCATCTTGCGGTAGATGGTCGCGCGGCTCATGCCCAGTGCCTTGGCGGTTTCCTTGACGCGCCAGTGGTGGCAGGCGAGCATCTGCGCGATGTGCTCCCGTTCGAGAAGCTCGCCGGGGCGCAGGCCGGCACTATCGGATGCCTGCGCGGTGACTGGCGGGCTCGCGGGCTGCGGCGCCGCTGGTGCGGCATCGGCCGGGCAGCGCAGATAGTCGGGAAGATCTTCGGCAACAATGACGCCTTGGGCCGCGGCCAGCGCGCATGCGTACCGTAATGCCATGCGCAGCTGCCGTACGTTGCCGGGCCAGCGATAGCGGCGGATGCATGCCATTGCCTCCTCGGACAGCGCGGACCGGGTGCCGTGCGCCTGGGCTTCATCCGCCAGGAAGAAGTCGACGAGCTCGCCAAGGTCGGTGCGATCGCGCAGGGGAGGCAGCCGGAACACGGCGCCAGTCAGGCGATAGTAGAGGTCTTCCCGGAAGGTGCCTTCGGAGACCATGCGCGCAAGGTCCCTGTGGGTGGCGCAGATCAGGTTGATATCGACCCGCACCGATTGCTCGGAACCCAGCGGCACCAGCTCGTTCTCAGCCAGCACGCGGAGCAGCCTGGTCTGCAGCGGCAAAGCCATGTCGCCGATCTCGTCCAGGAACAAAGTGCCTGCGTGCGCCTGGAGTATCTTTCCCTTGAGCCCCTTGCGCTTTGCGCCGGTGAACGCGCCTTCCGCGTAGCCGAACAGCTCGCTTTCGATCAGCGTATCCGGGATGGCCGCACAGTTGACGGCGACAAACGGCTGCGACGCGCGCAGCGAACCACGATGCACGGCGAGCGCGAACGCCTCCTTGCCTGTTCCCGTCTCGCCTTGCAGCAGCACGGGAATACGCCGGTCGATGATCTGGAGCGCGCGGGCGAGATGCGACGAGACCTGTGGGTCGCCGGTGACCAGACGATCGCTGGCGATGGCACGGGCCGCGGGCTCGGCGTGGCCGGTGGCCGGGTGTCCCGGCGACAGCGATAGCGTGCGCAAGGCTTGGCGTGGCGGGCGAAGTCTAGCGAAAAAGCGGTCCCCGCCACGGGTCAGGCGCAACGGGAACATCTCCAGGCCGCTGTTCAGGTCGATGACCTGTCCGGCATTGAGATCGAACAGATGCTGGACGTTCGCCGGAATCGCGGTGTATAGCGTGCTCAGCATGCTCCTTGTCTGCCGGTTCATCGATGCGATGTTTCCGGCATCGTCGAACGCAATCAGCAGTTCGGGGTGCAGGCTCAGGTAGTCCTGGCTGCGGTGCAGGTACAGGGTCCACAGGTGGCCGGTATCGTGGAGCAGGTAAGCGTTCTCGATCATCTCCGCCGCCTGGCATACCCAGGCGTAGATCAGTTCCTGCGAATCCCGGTTTTCACTGTTTCGCACGGCCGATACGTCCAGCACGCCGGTGAGTTCGCCGGCTGGCGAGATAATGGGTGCGGCGGTACAGGTCAGGCAGGTGAACGCTGCCCTGAAGTGATCCTCGGTGTGGACGGTGATGGGTTCCTTGTCGGCCAGCACGCAGGCCACCCCGCTGGTTCCCTCGGCGTCCTCCGTGAAATAGCGGCCGTGATACAGGCCGTGCTGCCGATATTCCTTGCGGCGGTCTTCCTGCCCACGAAAATCGATCAGGGCGCCGTCGGCGTCGGCCACCAGCACGCAATAGCCCGCCTTGCCGACGACGCCGTGCAAGCGCTCCACCACCGGGCTCGAGAAGCGCAGCAGGGCCTCGGCGCGATTGCGCCTGTCTTTCAGCTCCGTCGCACTGATGACGCGCGGGCCGGACGTATTTCCCGGATCCAGCTGAAAGGTATTGAGCGAGCGGGTCCAGGAGCGAAACAGGCGCGCCTGCGCCGCCGCTTCATGGAATGACGCATTGTCGACCACGGATGAAACGCGTCGTGCGTGTTGCAGTGCATATGATTGCGTCATGCCAGCTTCCTCAACATGCGTCACTCCAATGGCAAGGTGCGTCAGCGTTCGATAGGTCGCCGTGGCTGCGTTGTATGCCACTATCTCGCGGCACCGGTCAGCGTGCCGCGTCTTTTTAGCACATCCCGAACCGGCGCTCACATTGCAGTGCAGCACGGGAGGCGCGCCAGACGCGATTCGTACCTTGCGCAAGGCGGGACCCGAATCTCTCCCAGCGCCTTCCTTGGCGCCGACGAATCCGGCAACCAGATCCCGCTTGCGCGTTACGCCTTGCAGGGCAATGTCGTCGTTGCCGTCTCGCCCGCCCCGATGCCGCCGTGGTCCCGCGACCATCGGGCCGGGTCGGCCAGAAAATGCTGCAGTTCGTCAATGCCGCGGCTGTCCACGTCGCCGCTGTCACGCGCGGCTTGCAGGATGTCCTGCCAGTTCGCGAGGGAATGGATCTTGGCCTGCCAGGGGGCGAGGATGCGCTCGGTGGGGAACGTGCCGTAGTCGAGCACCACGAAGATGTCCGTCACCACGGCGCCGGCGGCTGCCAGCGCCTCGCAGAAGATCCGCTTGGAGCGCGCCGCGGCCATCATGTCGTCCACCAGCAGCACGCGGTCGCCGGCGTTGACGGCCCCCTCGATCTGCGAGGCGGGCCCCAGTCCCTTGGCTTCCTTGCGCACATAGAGCAGCGGGAGGGCCAGGGCTTCGGCCATCCAGGCGCCAAATGCGATGCCGCTCGATTCGGCGCCGACCACGGCATCGATGCCGTCGATCCGGTTGCGTTCCCGCAGCAGCGTCAAGCCGCGCTGGATCAGCGCCTTGCGCAGTGCCGGAAACGAGATCAGCCGGCGGCAGTCGATATAGACCGGGCTGGCCCAGCCGGAGGGCAGCCGGAACGGCTCGTCCGTGCGGAATTTCACGCAGCCGGCATCCAGCAGGGCCTGGCCTACCGACAAGGACAGGTCGGGTTGAGGGCGTAGTTGAGACATGCAGGGCTCCAATGCTCCAGTGCTTTTGTGCTTTTGTGCTTTTGTGCTTCAGTGCTTCAGTGTTTGTGCTTGGCCGCGGCTCAGAGGCTCGCGATGGTGTCGTCCAGCACCTGCACGCCAAGCAGGAAATCATCGATGTCCATGGCCTCGTGCGGGTTGTGCGAGCCGTGCTCGTTGCGCACGAAGAGCATACCGGTGGGGATGCCGGCGTTGGCGAACAGCGATGCATCGTGCCCGGCGCCGCTCGGCACCTGCTCAACCGGGAGGTCACGTTGCCGGCATGCCTGCGTGAGCAGTTCGCAGACCCTGCCGTCCATGGTGGCCGGGGCCGATTCGATGCGGCGGTCGATCTCGAACCGCACGCCGCGGTCGCGCGAGATGGCCTTGCATTCCGTGCGCAGCAGTTGATAGAAGCCTTCCAGCGTTTCCACGCTCTTGCTGCGCGCCTCGAAGCTGAAATTCACCATGCCGGGGATGCGGGAGATCGAATGCGCCTCCGGGCTGGTGCTGACCATGCCGGTGGTGACGACCAGGTCGATGCCGCGCTCCAGCAGCACACGCCAGTGCTCGTCCAGCCGCGTGATCAGGTCGGCCACGGCAAACATGGCGTCCTTGCGCAGCCACCGTGGCACCGCGCCGGAGTGGCCTGCCTCGCCGATGCACTGGATCCGGTTGTGCCGCACATTGCCGCGGATGCCGGGCACCACCGCCACCGGCAAGCCGCGCGCGACCATCACCGGGCCTTGCTCGATATGCAGTTCCAGGTAGGCATGGATCTTGGCTTTGTCGAGCAGCGGCGCCTGCGCGCGGATCGCCTCGACATCGGCGCCGGCGGCTGTCATGCAGGCCGCCAGCGACTCGCCGGAATGACGGTGCGCCAGCGCCAGGTCGTCGGCGCTGAGCTTGCCCAGCAGCGCGCCCGAACCCATGTACGCCTTGCCGAACCAGGCACTTTCCTCGCCCCGGAAGCCCACTACCTGCAGCGGCACGCGCGAGTGCCGGCCGGACTGCTTTTGCCGGAGCTGGCAGAGCAGGCCAGCGACGATTCCCGCCAGCCCGTCGAAGTTGCCGCCTTGCGGGACGGAGTCCAGGTGGGAGCCGACCCACGTAGCGGGCGCGCCCGCGTCGGCTTGCGGCAGGCGGAAGACGAGATTGGCGGCGCGGTCGGCCTGCGCTTGCAGGCCGTGGCGCAGCGCGAAGTCCCGCAGGTAGGCCGCCGCCGCGGTCTCGCCCGCGCCGTAGCTGTCGCGGGTCACGCCAACGCCATCGGACGACAGCTCGCGTATGTCCTTGAAGAGCTGTTCGGCGACCGGCTTGAGTTCCAGAATTTCCATGGCACGTTTGTTGATCGTTGCAGTGACGCGCCGGCGGCATGCGCCGGCGCGAGCGGTCTTTTGCGGATGGCGCTCAGCCGGATTGCTGCGCGAAGCGCAGCCAGCGGTCGCTTAAGTGCGGGTCGAGCCGGACCTGGCCCACCAGGTCGCGCAGCGCCCCGGTGCCGGTTTCCTGGCAATAGTCCTGCAGCCCGTCGATGATCTTT
Source organism: Cupriavidus sp. GW822-FHT02D05 (assembly GCF_058802485.1). NCBI lineage: Bacteria > Pseudomonadati > Pseudomonadota > Betaproteobacteria > Burkholderiales > Burkholderiaceae > Cupriavidus > Cupriavidus sp. GW822-FHT02D05. The sequence continues at coordinate 46,264 of NZ_JBXAOE010000012.1, forward strand.
TGCATGACGCCGGGGTCCCGGAAGGACGCCGTGCCGACCTGGACGGCGGCGGCGCCGGCGAGCATGAACTCGACGGCATCCTCGGCGTTCTGGATGCCGCCGCAGCCGATGATGGGGATGCGCACGGCGCGATGGCACTGGTGCACCAGCCGCAGGGCAATCGGCTTGATGGCCGGGCCGGACAGGCCGCCCATGACATTGCCCAGCTTGGGCTTGCGGGTACGCACGTCGATGGCCATGCCCAGCACCGTGTTGCCCATGACGATGGCGTCGGCGCCGGCGTCTTCCGCCGCCCGGGCCACGGCCGCGATGTGGCTGGCGTTGGGCGTGAGCTTGACCCAGACGGGGTGGCGCGTGCGCCGGCGGATGGCGCAGACCGCCTTGTAGGTGGTCTCGGGCAGCATGGCGAAGGCCATGCCGTCGGCTTCCAGGTTGGGGCACGAGATATTGGCCTCGATGGCGGCAACCTCGGGCAAGGACATCTGCTCGCACGCCAGGGCGAACGCCTGCGCGGTATCGGCGGAGATCGACACCACCACCGGCGTGTTGTAGCGCGTGTAAGGCGGCAGCACGCATTCGCGGTAATAGTCGAGCCCCTTGCTCGGGATGCCGATGGCGTTCAGCATGCCGCCATAGGCCTCGGCTACCCGTGGCGTGGGGTTGCCGGCCCGGGAGCTGGGGGAGACGCTCTTGATCACCAGCGCGCCAAGCTGGTTGAGGTCCAGCGCTTCGCGGTACTCGATGGCGAAGCAGCCGGAGGCGGGCATGACCGGGTTGCGCAGCGTCAAGTCGCCAACCCGAACGGTGAGATCAGCCAAACTCCACCTCCCCGACCACTTCACGAATGGAAAACACCGGGCCTTCCCGGCAGACCCGCAGGAATTGCTTGTCGCCATCGCAATCGAACAGCCGCACGCAGGACAGGCACACGCCCATGCCGCAGGCCATGCGCTGCTCCATGGCGACTTCGCCCACCACCTCGGGATGGCCGGCCAGCACGCGCTGCAGCAGCATCAGCAGGCGGTGCGAGCCGCAGGTGTAGACCGCATCCGGGCGCTGCTGCCCGATCAGGCCGCGCATGAGTACCTCCGTGGCCTCCACCGACGAGGAGCCATCGGCATCGAACACGCTATGCACTTGGGCGTTGGCTCCGCGCAGGAATTCGTGCTCCATCAGGTCGTCGCGGGTGCGGGCCGACATCACCGCGGTGATGGCGGCGCCAGCTTCGGCTGCCTGCTGGATCAGCGGCGCCATGGTGGCCAGGCCCACGCCGCGCGCCACCACCAGGATCCGCTTGAAATCCGGCCTGAAGGTGAAGGTGTTGCCGAGCGGGCCGACGATCTCCATGTGGCCATCCACCGGCAGGCTGGCCATGGCGCGCGTGCCCACGCCGGTCACGTTGTAGAGGAACTCGATGCGGCCGGCTTCCGGCCCCGCGCCATAGACGCTCATGGGGCGCAGCAGGAACGGCTGTTCCGTGTCGGTGGTAGGGCAGCGCAGCTGGTAGAACTGCCCGGGCTTCGTGATCCTGGCAATGGGCGCATCCGCTTCGAGGCGGATGTGCTTGTAGCGCTGGTTGACCCACGAATGTTCGACCACGCGGCAGCGATAGGACGCTACCGTGGCGGTGCTGTCCGGGCTGCACAAGGTTGCAGGCATGATGACTCCTGAGTCCTGACTAATGCGGTACGGGGCGATGCAATGCGCGCCGCTTATTCCAGCTCGACGCCCTTGAGCTCGGGGATGAGGAAGATCGTGGCGATCATGTCCAGCACGTAGATGCTGGCCAGGAGGGCAATGGCCACCTGGAAGGAATAGGCTGCGGCAAGGGCCCCGACCACGATGGGCCCGAAGCCGCCCACGCCACGCCCGATGTTGAACAGGACGTTTTGCGCGGTGGCGCGCGCCGCGGTGGGATAGGCTTCCGAGATCAGCGCGCCGTAGCCGCCGATCATGCCGTTGACGAACAGGCCCATGACCGCGCCGGCCCAGAGCATGGTGACGGGGTCGGACATCTGCGCATACGCGATCACCATCGCCACCGCGCCAGCCTGGAAGATCAGGAAGCTGGGCTTGCGCCCGATGCGGTCGGCCAGCTGGCCAAACACGTAGACGCCGACCATCATCCCCACGATGGTGACCGAGGTCCACATGGCGGACTTGGTCAGCGAGAAGCCCAGGGCTTTGGACAAATAGGTCGGCAGCCAGATCATGATGCCGTAGTAGCCAAAGTTCTGGACCGAGCACAGGATCACGATGCCGAGGCTGGTTCGCGTGGTGCGGCCATCGGCCACCAGCAGCTTGAACGCGCTCGGCTTGTTCTTGTCCTGGGCCTCGGCATGGCGCACGAACACTTCCGGCTCATGCAGCCGGTTGCGCACGAACCAGGCCACCAGCGCCGGCACCACGCCCAGCAGGAACATGCCGCGCCAGCCGATATGCGGCAGCAGCAGCGGCGTCAGCAAGGACGCCAGCAGCACGCCGCTCTGCCAGCCCAGCGCCACGTACGACGACACCCGCGCGCGCTTGCTGGCGGGCCAGGCTTCCGCGGCCAGCGCCATGCCGATGCCGAACTCGCCACCCAGGCCGATGCCGGCGATGGTGCGGTAGGCCAGCAAATCCCAGAAGCCCTGTGCGAACGCACACAGGCCGGTGAAGACCGCAAACAGCACAATGGTCCAGGTGAGCACGCGCACGCGCCCGTAACGATCGCTCAGCGCGCCGAAGAGGATGCCGCCGGCAACCGCGCCGATCAGCGTCCACGTCACCAGGGCACCGGACTGTCCGGTGCTCAGGCTCAAGGCCACGCTGATGGCGGGCAGCATGAAACCGAGGATGAGCAGGTCGAACCCATCCATCGCGTAACCGATGGCCGAGCCGGCCAGCGCCTTCCAGGCGTAGGGCGAGGCCCGGTCGGTTCGTAGGGGCGGGGCGTCGGACGTGGGGACCGATGCGCGAGCGTTGGCTTCCATGGGGCGTTCCTCTGTGCCTTTGTTGAGCATGTGCGCCGGCCGGCGGGCTGTGTCGTCGACGGGTAGCGCCTTCTGGTTCACTTGTTGCGCGGGTTAGCGCTGCTGCCGGCTGGCCCGGGTTGCGGGACACCGCAGGCAAGCCAAAATCTGTCTCAATTTGTAGACTACATGGAGAAAAAATAACCGGATGGATCGGGCTGCAGGCACTACGCTGCAAATAGCCTTTGCCATTCGGCATCTGTCTTATTTTTTAGATTACACGTGAGAAATCGCGTTTGCAAGGGATTTTTAGGGGCCTGGCGGCACGCAGGATTGCGGCCCGTGGGCACCTCGCGCTGGTCCGCAGCAGCCGTGGCGGCACAATTGTCTAATTATTGAGAAAACCATGGGCATTCATGCCGCGGTGCAGGCATTTGATAAACTCCGCTTCCATGAAAAAACCAGCAACAGCACGCGGCGACGCCCCGGTAAAGCAGGGCCAGTCCCAAGGTGGAACCACCAAGCCGGAAGGGCAATGGCACCATGGCGACCTGCGCGCTTCGCTGATCGCGTGGGGCACCCATCTGCTCGATACCGAGGGGATCGCGGGCATGAGCATGCGCACGGCAGCCAAGTTGGCCGGGGTCTCGCCGGGCGCGCCGGCCTATCACTTCAAGGACAGGAACGGGCTGCTGGCCGCCATCGCGGCCCAGGCGTTTCGCGACCTGGTGGCGTATCGCCGACAGAGCGTGGAGAACATCGACCCTGCCGATGCGGCAGGGCGGCTGCGGGCGATCATGCTCGCCTACGTGGCGTTCGCCCAGGCGCATCCCGCGCGGTTTCACCTGATGTTCGGGCCGGAGATCGCGGACCGGGAGCAGTATCCGGAGCTGGCGGAGGCGGGCGCTGCCTCGTTCCAGGTGCTGCGCAGCGCCATCGGGCCCGTACTGCAGGCGCCAGGCGTCGGCGAGCTCAGCGAGGAACAACTGGCTTTCTCCGTGTGGGCCGCCACCCACGGCCTGGCCACGCTGACCATCGACCGCCGCCGCCTGCCTGTGGCCTCCACGCACAAGCCCACGGCCGAGCAGATGGCCGATGTTGTCGTGCAGTTCTGCCTGGCGGCGTTGCGGGGATCGGCAACGCCGCGCTAGGCCGGGGGCCTTGCCCGGTCAGTCCACCAGCACCTTGCGCTGCGTGCATCGCAGCATGCATCCGCCTCAGTCGGCGGGACGCCAGTTGCCATGGAAGCCGGCGGGCACGCGATGCGACAGGTGCACCAGCGCCACCGGCCCCTGCGCCAGCGCCTGCGCGTTGAAGATGGCCATATCGCTGCGGTTCTCCGCGGCGCGCCAGATCACGGACAGCAGCCAGCCGTCGCCCTCGTCGGCATCCGCATGGCGCGGGACAAACACGGGTTCGCCGCATTTGTCGCCGGCCGGCGGCTGGTACTGCGCGACCTGCCCGGTGGCCAAGTCGATATGCGCCAGGCCGCTGCGCAGGCTGTCGCCTTTGGTGGAGGCGGAGATATCGCCGCTGCAGTAATAGCCGTGCCGGTAGGGCAGCATGGCAAAGCGCTCGTCCAGGCGCGGAAACTCGCCCGGCGTATCGCATAGCGGCTGCTCGCGATACGCGCCGGATTTCCCCGCCAGGTCGAAGGTCCAGCGCACCAGGCTGGCCACGGGTGCGCCGTTGGAGAGTGGGCGTCCGTCCGGCCCGGGGAACAGCGGCGGAACGTCGTACTTCATCATGTCGCAGACGATGCCGCCGTGCGGCGCGTCGAAGGCGTTCATCGGATGGAAGACGTAGCACGGATCGCCGGTGAACCAGCGCACGTCCGCCGCGGTGCCGTCGCGCGGCAGGATGCCGATGTGCGTGCCTTTGTCCGGTTCCCACGCATAGGCCGGCTGGGCGTTGGTGGCGCGCTCCATCGACCCCGTCAGCGGGAAGATGGGAAACAGGATGTGGGTGCGCGTCACCATGAAGTCATGGACCATGCTCGGGAACGGCGCGACGATATGCACGGAGCGCAGCAGCTTGCCCTGGCTGTCTGCCACATGCAGCATCAGGTCCGGTGTGAACGGGCCGCGGGCCCCATAGCCGAAGAAGACCATTTCGCCGTTGACCGGGTCGATCTTGGGGTGCGCGGTCATGGGCCCGGAAAATTTCTCATCGAAGGTCTGGTAGCCGCGCGGCGCCAGTGATACCGGGTCCACTTCGAATGGCATATGCGCTTCTTCCAGCGCCAGCAGGCGGGCGCCATGCCAGACCACGTTGGTATTGGCCACGGTGGAGTTCAGCTCAAGCAGCCTGGGGTCCGTCAGGTGCCGGCTTGCCAGCGAGCCCGACAAGCCTTCGCCGTTCTCGTTTTCCATGACCCATTTCGGTGTGCGGATCCAGCGGTTGCGGTAGGACACGCGGCCCTTCTCGAAATGAAACGCGTGCAGCATGCCATCGCCCGAGAACCAATGATATTTGCCGCGCGGCGCGAACTGCGGATTCGGCCCGTTGCGGTAATAGGTGCCGCGCAGCCCGGCGGGCACTTCGCCGGTGACCGGCAGGTTGGGCGCGTCGCACTCGGCGTGCAGCGGCGCGAAGTAGCCGGACAAATAGGGCTCATTGGTGGGGAAGGCGATGGCCATGGGTGCTGTCTCCGATCTGTTGGTTTTGCGTCGCGCCTGCCAGGCGGCGCGATCGATCCTTTTTTAACTATGCAGTGATCAGTTGTGGACTCTAGCAGGCGAACCATGACGCTGCAAGGAGGTTTTACGCGAGTGGAGGGGGACGGCAGTTGGCGGCACGCGGCGGCCGCGTGGTGGGGAGCAAGGGGGCGAGACGGCCACCGCGACCCCGAGGTTTTCCGCTGTCCTGTGTTTTGCGGTCTATCGCGCAAACAAGGCTTTCGGCGAGGCATGCGCAAGGTACAACGCGCTATAAGCCCCAACGAGGTCATCGAGGCTGAACGAGCGGTTCAACCCGCTCGGATTTGGAAGGATCCACACAGTCGACCCACCCAACATCGCGTTCTGGCGTCCCCATAAGACCTGCCGCTGACCTGAAATGGCTGCGTATGCGGCCTTCCCCAGGAAGGCGATACAGGTGGGGCGGTGAAGTTCGATTTTCTTCAGCAACGCCGATGTCGATGCATGAAATTCATGCGGTGAAAGCTGATCGGCCCGCGCGGTAGGCCGGGCAACGGCCGTTGTCAATCCGCATCGATGGGCGAGCAGGTCCCGGTCGTTTTCGGGGCGTATCAGCACTGGCGTGAAACCCGCCAGATGCAAGACTCGCCAAAAGCGGTTGCCATGGCCTTCAAAGTGGTGGCCGCTTGCCGCCGCTCTCATGCCGGGATTGATGCCACAAAAAACGACTGCCAAACCTTCCGATATCACGTCCGGTAGCGGTGGCGGTGGCGGTGGCGACGGCGCACCGCCTGTCGGGTCGGAGAATATGCGCGGGTCCTGAACTTCGGTCATGTCGGTTGCCGTTTCAACCGCCGAGCAGCTTACCGTTCAGGAGGATGTGCAGCGTTTTGACAAAGAGAACCCCAATCGCGAGGGTCAGCATGGCGAGCAGGATGATGGCAATCGCCTTCACGGGCCAGGCCTGGACGAACATCGCGTATTTCAGCGACGCAATCGCCAGCGCTGCCATTGGAAAGCTGATTGCCCACCAACCCGAAGCGAACGGCATTCCCCTGCGAAACACCTTGGGTGCGAGCGTGAGGAATACAAAGAGACCGAAGTAGAACAGCAACCCGGAGAAGGTGTCGACCTGCTGCGTAAAGTTGGTGTAGGCAAGAAAGCCCACTTCGAACGGCGCCATCAGGATCAGCAGGGAAGGGACCATGCTGGCGGGCAGCGGCTCGTGGTGAATCATGCGCGACATGATCATCGTAAAGAACAAGAGGGCAATCATCGTTCCCACGGCCAGCGCGAACAAGTTGACTTCATGCGCCCACGGCATTGGCATGGTCCCGCCGGCAACGGCGATATCCAATGTGGCCACACCCGGGATGAACCAGGCGGGAACGGCGTGCGCAGCGTCGATCTTTCCCCGCAGCAGCCGGCCCGCAATCGCGAAGCAGAGCGCAAGCGTGAAAATGGTACCCACCGTCCACATGACTTCGGCAAGCGTCTGGCTCAGTGGCGCAACGACCGAGGAAAGCAGCAGGATGGCGATCGTGATCGTGCCGAAGAAATTGCCGGCGACGGGATGCCGGTACTCGGCGACGACCGCCTCAGGATGTTTGAGCGCCTTGACGAGATAGCCCGCGCCCAGCACGACGAACACCACCAGGGCGAGGATGCCGGCTGCATCGGAGATCAGCGGACTCACCCCGAACTCGTGGCTGGCCTGGCGCCACGCAATGGACAGTCCGGCAATGCCCATGACCGACGCAAACAGGTTGACGGGCAAATTTCTGATCGAAGCGGTTGTCCGCAAGGACTGCGGATGGGGACTCGAAAGCGTTGACACAGCACATTCTCCAGATTCTTGGGGACCTGAGACGTGGCGGCCCAGAGCAGCCAATCGAGCAGCCTCAAATCGTTCGCCGCCTCGTTTGTCGGGGAGGTGTGGCCGATACTATGCGCTTCCACGCATAAAGATAATCTGCCATTATTGAGAATCATCCTCCCAAAAACTGAGAACATGGCCGATCGCTTCGAATCCATGTCGATCCTGGTGGCCGTGGTCGAAGCAGGCAGTTTTTCTGCTGCGGCGCGCCAACTCAAGATGCCGCTCGCAACGGTGAGCCGCAAGGTCGCAGACCTGGAGTCGCACCTGAATACGCGACTCCTGCATCGCTCCACCCGACAGCTTTCCCTCACCGAAGCCGGGCAAGCATATGTTGCCGCATGCCGGCGCATTCTCGAGGAAGTGGGGGAGGCGGAGCGTGCAGCTTCGGGGGAGTATGCGGCGCCCAAAGGCGAGATCGTCATCACCGCACCCCTGGTCTTCGGACGCCTGCACGTTTTGCCCGTGGTCGCGGATTTCCTCAAGACTTATCCGGACATCGATGTGCGGATGGTGCTGACCGACCGCGTGGTGCCGCTTCTTGAAGAGCACGTCGATGTCGCATTGCGGGTTGCCGAACTGCCCGACAGCAGTTTCGTCGCGGCACGGATTGGCACGGTGCGCCGGGTGGTGTGCGCAAGCCCGGCCTACTTCGCCGAACACGGCATGCCGACGAGCCCCCTTGAGCTCACCGCGCATGCATGCATCACGTTCGAACGGATGACATCCCGGCAGGTTTGGACCTTCATGTCGGGCAAGTCGGAGATCGCGGTGCCCGTCCGTTCGCGGCTTGCCGTCAGCACTGCCGAAGCCGCGGTCGATGCGGCAGTGGCCGGCGTCGGGATCACGCGCGTGGTGTCTTATCAGATGGCGAGCGCGTTGCTCGCCGGCGCGCTCAAGATCGTGCTCGCACCGTTCGAGCCGGCGCCGTGGCCCATCAGCCTTGTTCACACCGGACAGGGCATCCTGCCGCTGAAGCTGCGCGCTTTCCTTGATTTCGCCGCGCCGCGCTTGAAGGCTCGGGTGGTGGAGGTCGAAGTCTGACGTTTGCAGGCCGAGGGTGCGAGCGTCGCAAGTCGGTTGTGGGTTCAACCGGTCAAAGCAACGGATTGATGGAATCGTTCATCCGGTGTATTGAAGTTTGGTGTCTTTCGGGGACGGCTCATTGAGCCGCCTCGCTACGGCTTCCTTGCGGCCGCCCGGGTTCACTGCCGTATCCGGCCGAACTAGGCCCATTCGATTCCCGATAGCGGGCGTAGCTCGCTCAGGCAGCATCGCTCTATCCGCGGTTTCCTTCCTTGAGGTTTGTCCGACGCCTGCCCGCCAGTTCCGCAGCAGGCTCGAAGGCCTGCGCGCAAGGGCAGGCATCGGACAACCCTTAACAGTTTCGGCTATGCCACCCACCATCTCAACACGGCTGAACTGGGGCGTCAGGGTACCTTGGCCGACCGGATCTCCATAACAAACGACGATCTAAGGCGCCTAGACCAGACAACGTGGCGCTTGGAAATCAATTACGACCTTGATAATGTCACGCATGGCGGTGATCACCACGCGGGCGTCATCGCGACGCCATTGCACGGCATAGTGCAGCGGCTCCAGCGCATCGCTGCCCGGCAGGATCTTCAACACGCCGCGCGCCGCAAGCGCCTGGGCCCATTGCTCGGGCATGAACGCAAAGCCAAGCCCTTCAGCGACCATGCCGGCGACCGCGCCCCAGCTATTGCACATGAGCCGCCGGTTCACCATCAGCCCCCGGCACGCCAGCCATTGATCGAGGACCCGCGTACCGCCCGCGCCCACCGGCAAGGTCAGCAGCACATGCTCGCAAATCAATGTCTGAGGATCTTCTGTGCCGGCCTCATCAAGAAACGACTGACTGGCCACCCACGCGAAATCTACCTGACTGATCCGCTCGGCCGCAAGGCTGCTGCGCGTGGAGGGGCCAGCCAGCACCGCCAAGTCCAGTTCGCCATCGTGCAGACGCTGCTCGAGCACCTGGCCGATATCGACATAAGGCTCCAGCAGCAGACCAGGATGGCGGGTCGATACTTCGCGCACCAGCTTCGGCAGCCATGTCAGGCCGCTCAGCTCGCCCAGCCCGACGCGGCAACGTCCCATCAGCCCGTGGCGCTGCCCGGCCGATTGCTCCAGCTCTGCGGCAGCGCGCAGCAGTTCACGAATTTGCGGCAGCATCTGCTCTCCCTGCGCGGTCAACTCTGCGCGCCTGCCGCTCCGGTCGAATAACTGCACGCCCAGCGATGCTTCGAACTCGGCCACCCGCTTGGACAGTGACGACACCGACAGGTGCACCCGCTCCGCAGCCACGGAGAAGTTGACGCAGGTGGCGGCCCAGTAAAACGCTTCCAGTTGCTTGAGAGTCATGGGGTGGCGGCCGGCAGTCGCTGTGAATGTTTCCAAAAAGCGAAATTATACCTTCGTTATTTTTCGCTTTTCTCGTTGGGTCGTGATTGCTAGATTTGGCGCGAGACCACAGCGTTCCGTCCCCCTTGAACATGTCAGTTGCCCCCCACAATGGCGCCCCACAGGCCACAGCACACAACCCGGAATCCGCCCGGGGCGCATCCGCTGCGCCGCAGCAAGTTGCTTCGGCTGCACGTGATATCGCATGGCTGAGAAGGCGGGTGTTGGCGCTGAACGACTTCGAAGCACTCGCGAATCGCCGCTTGCCCAGACCGCTGTACGCCTACGTGAGCGGTGCGGTCGAAGACAGTGTTTCACTGGCGCAGAACCGGAGCGCGTTTGAAGAGATCGCGCTGCGGCCGCGCGTGCTGGCCGGTGTGGCCACGCGCGACCTCGGCATCGAACTGTTTGGGCGGCGCTATGGTGCACCGTTCGGCATTGCGCCGATGGGCATCTCCGCGTTGTTCGCCTATCGCGGCGACATTGTGCTGGCACGGGCCGCCCGGCACGCCGCAGTGCCGGCCATCATGAGCGGTTCTTCGCTGATCCGGCTGGAAGAGGTCATGCAAGCAGAGCCAGGCACATGGTTCCAGGCCTATTTGCCAGGCGATATGGCGCAGATCGACGGGCTGTTGTCGCGTGTCCAGTCGGCTCGCGTGGAGACGCTGGTGATCACGGTCGATACGCCGGTGGCCGGCAATCGCGAGAACAATCTGCGCGCGGGCTTCTCCACACCGTTTCGGCCAAGCCTCGCACTGGCCTGGCAAGGCGTCACGCACCCGCGCTGGCTGCTTGGCACCTTCACGCGCACACTGGCGCGGCATGGGGTGCCGCATTTCGAGAACGCCTACGCCCATCGCGGCGCACCGATCTTGTCGTCTAATGTCGAGCGGGATTTTTCCGATCGGGCGCATTTCACGTGGGCTCACCTTGACACGATCCGGCGTCGCTGGAAGGGCCCGCTCGTGGTAAAGGGCATCCTGACTGCCGAAGACGCGCTGCTGGCACGCCAGTACGGCGTGGACGGCATCATTGTTTCGAACCACGGCGGCCGGCAGCTCGATGGCGCCATCGCGCCAATCCGTGCCCTGCCGGAAATCGTCGACGCCGTGCCAAACCTGCCCGTGATGCTCGACAGCGGCGTGCGCCGTGGCACCGACGTGATCAAGGCGCTCGCGCTCGGCGCGCGCTGCGTGTTCGTCGGGCGCCCGTTCGCCTATGCGGCGACGGTGGCGTCCGTCGCGGGCGTGTCGCACGGCATCGCACTGATGCAGGCCGAGATCTCGCGCGACATGGCCATGCTCGGACTGAGCCGCGTGGCGGATATCGGCCCGGCCTGCATCCGGCGCGCACCGGTATGAGCACCATCCCTCCACCCCAATTCCAACACGCCGACGCACTGGCCAACACAGGAGACATCCCGATGACTACGCCTCACGGCTTCCGAATTCACGCCCGGCCCGAGCCCACTGTCGGCAACGCGCTGCTCGAGCGTTTCAAGCGCTTTCCAGTGGCCAATGTCAGCGATGCCATGAGCCGGACCGTCGGCACCACGCAGTTGCGCCCTTTCCATCGCCGCGAAGGCCCGTTGGTGGGCCGCGCGCTGACCGTCCGCACGCGCCCCGGCGACAACCTGATGGTGCACAAAGCCATCGACATCTCGGAGCCTGGCGATGTGATCGTGGTGGACGCCGGCGGGGCCGGACCCAATGCCATCATCGGCGAGATCATGTTGGCGCTGGCGATGGCGCGCGGCGCGGCGGGCTTTGTGATCGACGGCCTGATCCGCGACAGCGACACCATCGGCAAGGAGCCGCTCCCCGTCTATGCGCGCGGCGTGTCGCATCGCGGCCCCTACAAGGATGGCCCTGGCGAGCTGCACATCCCGGTCTGCATCGACGGCATGGTTGTGCGCCCGGGCGACCTGGTCATCGGCGATGGCGACGGCCTGCTGGTGGTGCCCGCTGAGGAAGCCGAATTGATCGCCGCGCGCGTGGAAGAGGTGCAACGCACCGAGGCTGCCGTGCTCGAATCGATCTCGCAAGGCCGCGCTGACCGTAGCTGGGTGGAGTGTTCGCTGCGCGACAAGGGGGTACTTTGAGCGCACCCACACTCCCCAGGCACGCGAACCATCTGGTGGTGCGGTTCGACTATTGGCTGGATCCGTCCTTCGACCGCATCGTCGGCGACGCGCCCGGCGTCACGCTGCACACCTGCGCACGCGAAGGCGCCGATGATGCAGCCTGGGCGCAACTGAGCCGGGCGCAGGTCTACCAGATCACGGCGGCCAAGGACGAAATCCCGCGCCGCTGGTTCGTCGACACGGACCTGCTGTCGCGCTGCCCGGCCTTGCTGGCGGTGTCGTCCAGCGGCTCGGGCTGCGACACCATCGACATCGACGCCTGCACCGCTGCCGGCGTGGCGGTGATGAACCAGGCCGGCGGCAACGCCGACTCGGTGGCCGAGATGACGCTGGGCCTGATGCTGGCCGTGCTGCGCCGCATTACCGAGTCCGACCGGCGCATGCGCACGGACACCACCGTGAGCCGTGAGGACCTGATGGGGCACGAGCTGCGCGGTCGCACGCTCGGGCTCGTGGGTGTGGGACACGCCGGACGCAGGGCGGCGGCCTTGGGTCGGGCTTTCGGCATGCGCGTCATCGGCTGCGATCCAGCCTTCGACACGGAGGAAATGGCCGCACGCGGCGCGCAACGGGTGAGCTTCGACGAATTGCTGCGCACCGCCGACGTGGTATCGCTGCACTGCCCGCGCGATGCCACCACGCTGGGCATGATGGACGCCGCCGCGTTTGCCGCGATGCGGCCCGGCTGCATCTTCATCAGCACGGCCCGCGGGGGCATCCACGACGAGCACGCGCTGTACGCGGCGCTGGCAAGCGGCCAACTCGCCGGGGCGGGGCTCGACGTGTGGGACCAGGAGCCGCCGCCGCACGACCATCCGCTGCTTGCGCTGGAGAACGTGGTCGCTACGTTCCACACGGCAGGCGTCACGCATGAGGCCCGCCGCAGGAACGCCACGCTGGCCGCCACGCAAATCGTTGAGCTGCTGGCGATTGGTGCCCGGCCCGAGCGCCTGGTGAACCCCGAGGTGTGGCCGCGCGCGCGCCAGCGTATCGAGGCCGCACTACGGGCGGCGATGGGCTAGGCCCGACCGACGCAACGTTTGAACTAAAAATACGTCACCCCTGGAGGGCTGGCGAGGAGACACAACATGCATCGAACTCCCGATTTTCGGCTTCGGCACCTGCCCCTGCGCCTGGCTGCCGCATTTGCTCTCGCTGTCGGTACAGTCGGCGCCGCCATCCCCGGCGCGGCCCATGCCGAGGCGCCCTATCCGAACCGCCCGATCGAAATGATCGTGGCCTACGCGCCTGGCGGCGGCACCGACCTGGTCGCACGATTGCTGGCCCGGCATCTGGAAAAACAGCTCGGCGCCACCATCGTGGTCCAGAACAAGCCTGGCGCCGGCGGTGCCATCGGCTTTGCGGAACTGGCGCGCGCCACCCCCGACGGCTACACGATCGGCTTCATCAACACGCCGAACCTGCTGACGATTCCGATCGAGCGGAAAACCACGTTCACGTGGAGGAGCTATGACCTGATCGGCAATCTCGTGGACGATCCGGGCGGCTTCACCGTGAACAACAGCAATGCCATTGATTCGCTGGCGTCGCTGGTGACGTACGCTAAGTCAAATCCGGGCCATGTGACCGTGGGCACCACCGGGGTGGGTTCGGACGACCACCTTGCGATGCTGCTGTTCGAGAAGGCGTCGGGCGTGAAACTGACCCATGTGGGCTACAAGGGCGCCGGAGAAGTCCGCGCGGCCCTGGCCAGCCAGCAGATCACTATCGGCGCCATCAACGTGGGCGAAGCGCTGGCGTTCCAGAAGGGCGGCACGCCGATCAGGTTCCTGGGACAGATGAGCATGACACGTGCCGTGCTTGCGCCAAACGTCCCCACGTTCCGCGAGCAGGGCTTCAACATCGAACTGGCCTCGCTGCGCGGCCTGGCCGCACCGAAAGGCTTGCCGGAGCCGGTGCGCAAGAAGCTTGTCGACGCCATGGCACGCGTGGCCGCCGATTCGCAGTTCCGCCAGCAGGCCGACGCCATGTATGCCCCGCTGCGCTATCTGGCGCCCGCTGCGTATGCCTCCGAACTCGAACGCGGCGATGCAGGCTTCCGCCAACTCTGGAAGGAGATGCCATGGCAGGAAAAGTAAGCTGGCTGGCGGCGCTGGCAGTCGGCGCCGTCCTGGTCTCATCCGCTTTGGTATCCGCGTCGGTATCCGCACAGGCGCCGCTGCTGCCGGGGCCGGTCACGATGATCGTGGGCTGGCCCGCAGGCGGCCCGTCCGACGCCGTGGCGCGGCTGGCGGCGGCGCACATGTCGAAGGCGCTGGGACAGACGATCCTGATTGACAACCGCGCTGGTGCGGGTGGCAATATCGGTACCGACGTAGCTGCCCGCGCGCGGCCCGACGGCAGCACCATCATGCTGGCCACCGTGGCTTCGCATGGCCTGAACTCCGCACTCTACAGCCGGTTGAACCACGACCCGCTCAAGGACTTCTCGCCGATCGGGCTGATCACCACGTCGCCAAGCGTGCTGCTGGTACCGCGCGACTCGCCGCTGCGCTCGGTGCGCGACCTGATCGACAAGGCACGCGCCCAGCCCGGCCAGTTGAACTACGGCTCCGGCGGCGTCGGCTCGAGCCAGCACCTGGCGGGAGCCGTCTTCAGGAAACTCGCAGGCGTGGACATCGCGCACATCCCCTTCAAGGGCACAGCGCCCGCCATGACGGACCTGATGGCCGGCCGCGTCGACTTCGTCATCACCACGGGCGCGCTGCCCTTCATCCGCTCCGGCAAGGTCCGTGCGCTGGCCGTGGCCGCGCACCAGCGCCTGCCCGCGCTGCCCGATGTACCTACCTTCGACGAAGCCGGGCTGAAGGGCTTCTACACTGATTCCTGGTACGGACTGGTAGCGCCGGCCGGCACACCCCGTCTCACGCTGGAGCGGCTCAATGAATCCCTGACGCAGGCGCTACGCGACCCGGCCCTGCAACGGCAGTTCGCCGAACAGGGTTCGCTGCCGGTTAAGCCGATGGGCGTGGACGAGTTCTGGACTTTCGTGAAGAAACAGATGCCGACAGCAGCGGAACAGGTCCGGATTTCGGGGGCGAAGGCGGAGTAGGGCGGCGATGCGGAACCTTGCCTCTTCCGCGCCACGCCTACCATGCGTCTGCGATTGACGGATGATGACAAGCATCAGGGTGCCCGTACATTACTCATCGAGCTTTCAAAGTATGCAGCTCATATCCCCATCCTATTGCCAGTACCTAAGGGGCGCGAATTCAGCCAATGCAGACAGGATTTTCCACAGTCGCACTGCGCAAAGCCAGTCGGTTTGATTTAAGCCCAAGGCTGATTTTTGCACCATCGGTGCCTATTCACTGAGTTCGCGCCAGGTTTCCAGAAGTTGCTTTGCTTGAGCTTTGAAGGTGGTGGCGTCCTGGGAAGGCAGTTCTTGGAACAGCTCCACGATGAGGTCGAACGATGTCTCGCGGGTGCGCAGCAGCGCGAGCAACGGCGCTAGCGCCTGGTAGTTGTCCAGGCCGTTGACCCCGACGCCGTCCTGGATCATCGGGCGAATCACCACCTGGTCGAGTATGACGGCCCATAGCTCCTCCAGTGTGCCGGAAGAGGGCAAGCGGCTGTAGTAGGTGGAAATGGCCGGCTGCGGGGTGAGGCCTGCCGATGTGGCGGAGGCGATGGATTGCAGCCAGGGCACCAACAGGGCTTGCCGCTGCGGCGTGCCCCAGTTGTGCTGCTCCAGTTCGTAGGGAATGTACCAGCCGCTGAAATTGTTCCGCCTCGGCCATTTGGCCTGCTCGGCATAGGCCACGCTGCGTGCGCGAGTCTGGGCGAGAAAGCGCGGCAGCGTGGCGGCGTCAGGCGCGCCCAGTGCTTGCCACCAGCGCTCATCGTAGGGCAGTCCGAGCCGGATGCCCAGGCCGAGCTGGCCGCTATCGTCGAACAGGAAGTCCGGCAGCGCCTCGGGGATTTGCCAGGGCCGCTCGCCATCCACCGCGGCCCACTGGATCACGATCTCGGCGCAGCCCAGGGCGCGCACGGCCTTCAGGCGCTGGTGCCATTCCGCCTGCCCGAGTCGGCTTCTCCAGCGCGGCAAACTTTGCCACCGCATTTCGCGAGCAGTTCAACCTCACGCCAAGGGCATTCCGGCATTCGGTGCAGGGCTACGTGCAGCCGTTGAGCGCGTAGTGCGCTGTGCCGGCCGTGCTAGCCCCGGCGCGATCACGCTCACCGCTGCTGTTCTTCGTCGAGGTCGGTGCACTGATCAATGTGGCTAGCGTGATCCTGTCGACTTCCGATGAACGGCTGTCATTGGGCGTACTCAACGACCAGCAATGCCGTGGCCATGGTTTTTCCAGGATTCGAAATGGCATGCTGAACATCCGCCGGATAGCGCGCGGACTCGCCGTGCCGGACTTTCTTCTCACTGGGGCCGGATTGAACGGTGACGCAGCCGCTCATTACGGACAGATGTTCCTTCGAACCACTCTCATGCGGCTCGGATGCGAGTACGCCGCCAGGATGGATCGACAGCTCATACCATTCCACCCGGCTCGCAAGGTCCACCGGGCCGAGAATCTTCAACTCGCATTTGCCATCCGGGCTTCTGATCACCGGGATCGAGTGAGCAGGAATGACCGTTACGGTTGGTGTCGGTTTGTCGGCCTGCCCGCCGGAGAGGAACTCGGCCAGGCCAATCCCCAAGGCGTTCGCCAATCGCCACAAGACCGCTACCGTGGGATTGGCGAGATTCCGCTCAACCTGCGAAAGCATCGATTTGGATACGCCAGCACGCCGGGAAAGCTCGTCGAGAGAGAGCTTGCGTGCCTGGCGAAGCAATTGCAGCCTGGCTCCAATGACGGGGGGGCCTTCTGCGAACGCCTCCGCCGGGGGGACTTGTGCCATGAAATGAGATCCTGTAAAGTGAACAGAACGTTCGATATACAGAACACGTTCGGTTTATCGATCATCCTCAGTTTACAGGAGCACCGCTGTGCCGACAACAGACGCATTCTACGCAGCCATCCGCCAGGAGCTCGAGTCCATTGAACAAGCCGGTCTGTTCAAGACCGAGCGTGTCATCGCCTCTCCCCAGGGCAGCCTTATCAGGACTACCGATGGGAAGGAAGTCATCAACCTGTGCGCTAACAACTACCTGGGCCTCTCGTCCCATCCGGAGGTCGTGGAGGCTGCGCATCGCGCGCTCGGCGAGCGTGGTTTTGGCTTGAGCTCCGTTCGGTTCATTTGTGGTACGCAAGACCTGCACAAGGCGCTCGAGGCGCGTCTCGCGAGCTTTCTCGGCACCGAGGACACGATCCTCTACGGCTCGGCCTTCGACGCGAACGGGGGGCTGTTCGAGACGCTCCTTGGTCCGCACGACGCTGTCATCAGCGACGAACTGAACCACGCGTCCATCATCGATGGCATCCGGCTCTGTAAAGCCAAGCGTTTCCGCTACAAGAACAATGACCTTGAGGATCTTCGCGAGCAGTTGAAGGCGGCCGATGCCGCAGGCGCACGTTTCAAGCTCGTCTTTACCGATGGCGTATTCTCGATGGATGGCACGATTGCCCGGCTCGACGAGATCCGCGAGATCTGCGACGAGTTCGGGGCGCTCCTCGGGATTGACGAGTGCCATGCCACCGGCTTCCTTGGGCAGCGCGGCCGCGGCTCTCACGAACACCGTGGGATCTTCGGAAAGGTCGACATCATCACCGGAACGCTCGGCAAAGCGCTTGGCGGCGCCTCGGGTGGCTTTACGAGTGGGCGAAAAGAAGTCGTGGCGTTGCTGCGCCAGCGCTCCCGGCCTTATCTTTTCTCGAACACGGTGGCGCCGTGCATCGTGGGGGCGACACTCAAGGTGCTCGACCTGCTCGAAGCCGATACCACGTTGCGAGACAAGCTCGAGCGCAATGCGCGGTACTTCCGCGGCAAGCTCGGCACGCTGGGTTTCGACGTGAAGCTCGGCGACCACCCCATCATTCCCGTCATGGTGTATGACGCGGAAAAGGCGCAGCGACTGTCCCGGCGTCTGCTGGAGCTGGGCGTCTATGTCATCGGTTTCTTCTATCCCGTGGTCCCCAAGGGGCAGGCACGCATCCGCGTACAGATCAGCGCCTTGCACGACAGCGCCGAGCTGGACCAGGCGTTGGAGGCGTTCGAGATCGCAGGCAAGGAACTGGGGATCATTCAATGACAAAGCCAGCCAGGGTTCTGATCATTGGCGCCAACGGCCAATTGGGAACAGAGTTGGCGTCGGCGCTGGCCGATCGCTATGGCAAGCAGAATGTCGTCACGAGCGACATGGTGCCGCACGGCCGCCACCCGCATCTCACGCATGAAATGCTCGACGTAACCGATCGGGCGCAACTCCGCGATGTCATCGAGCGGCATGGGATCACCCAGATCTATCACTTGGCAGCCGCATTGTCGGCAACCGGAGAGAAGTCGCCCACATGGGCGTGGCAACTCAACATGAACGGCCTGCTGAACGTGCTGGAGGCTGCGCGTCACCAGAAGCTCGACAAAGTATTCTGGCCCAGTTCGATTGCGGCATTCGGCCCGACAACGCCGCCGGACGCCACACCCCAAAGCACCATCATGGAGCCCAAGACCGTCTACGGCATCTCCAAGCTGGCGGGCGAAGGATGGTGCCGTTGGTACTTTGAGAACCATGGCGTGGATGTCCGGAGCGTGCGGTATCCAGGATTGATTTCCTACAAGACGCCTCCAGGTGGCGGAACCACGGACTACGCAATCGATATCTTCCATTCGGCGCTCAGGGCGCAACCCTATGCCTGCTTCCTGGAGAAAGATGAAGCCCTGCCAATGATGTACATGCCGGACGCCGTTCGCGCGACCATCGAGCTGATGGAGGCGCCCGGCGCCAGCATCTCCGAGCGGGGAAGCTACAACCTTGCGGGCTTGAGCTTCACGCCTGGCGATATCGCGAGCGAGATCCGGCGGCATTGCCCGGGGTTCGATGTCAGGTACGAGCCTGATTTCCGTCAGGAAATTGCCGGTGGCTGGCCCGACTCTATCGACGACTCGGTAGCCAGGCGGGATTGGAACTGGAGACCTGAATTCGGCCTCAAGGAGATGGTGGCCGACATGCTGAAAAACCTGGCAACGCTGAACCAGGGTAGCGCCTTGGAATGCGTGAGCTGAGACCGGGTTGGCGCAGCAGGTAAAGCCAGGAACCCGGGCGCCGGCCGGCCTCGCGGCATGACAGCAGGCTGCGCGAAGGTCGTTGCACGGTAGCGCGGGAAACGTATTGACAGGGTCGAGACCCAGTGATAGAAGATCGCCTCGATTTCGGACGCTGGGATGCGTTGTCGGGGAATGAAGGCGATCAGGACGATGCGCGATGCCGCGCGGGCGATAGACAAGGCGCGCAGCGCCGGCCGCATCGATCCGAATAACGATTACCAGAGGAGACAACTCATGATCACGGCTGCAAATCCAGCAATCCGACTTTCCGGCCGCGAGGGCCGGCTTCGACATCGGAGGGTTCATGCTGGCGCACTACCGGCGCGAAGCCGGGCAACCCGTATCCGGAAGGTCATTGCGCGCCGGAACCAATTCACGGGTGAGAGCCGTGCGGGTGCTGACAAGCGTTCGCGGGTCTGAGAGGAGATCAATATGACTGACGTAAGGAAACTGCTCGACGAAGAGCGGGCCCACGAGGAGAAGGATCTCCATCGCGGGCTCAAGGACCGGCACATCCAGATGATTGCCATCGGCGGCGCCATCGGTGTCGGACTGTTTCTGGGAGCAGGGCGCGCGATCGCCATCGCCGGCCCGGGACTGATGCTGAGTTATGCCATCGGCGGCGTGGCGATCTTCTTCATCATGCGCGCGCTGGGCGAGCTGCTGCTGTACCGCCCGGTGACAGGATCCTTTGCAACCTACGCCGAGGAGTTTGTCGGCCCCTTTGCCGGCTTCGCCACCGGCTGGTCGTACTGGTTCATGTGGGTGGTCACCGGGATGGCCGAGATCACCGCGGTCGCAGTCTACGTGCACTACTGGTTCCCGGACGTGCCGCAGTGGATACCGGCGCTGGCCACCCTGGCGGTGCTGTACCTGGTGAATTGCATCGCGGTCGCGGTATTCGGCGAGCTGGAATTCTGGTTCGCGCTGATCAAGGTGGTGACCATCATCGCCATGATCGTGATCGGGCTGGCGATCATCTTCTTCGGTGTGACACCGCTCGGCCCGACGGCCAGCTTCTCGAACCTGTGGACGCATGGCGGCTTCATGCCGTTCGGGACGCTCGGCGTGGTGCTGACCTTGCAGATCGTCATGTTCGCCTACCAGGGCGTGGAACTGATCGGTGTCACCGCGGGGGAGGCGCAGAATCCCGAGAAGGTGTTGCCGCATGCGACCAACGGCGTCGTCTGGCGCATCCTGATCTTCTACGTTGGCGCGCTGATCGTCATGATGGCGCTGGTGCCCTGGAATGAACTGAAGCCCGGCGTCAGCCCCTTCGTCTACGTGTTCGAGAGGATCGGCATTCCGGGGGCGGCCGCGATCGTCAATCTGGTCGTCATCACGGCGGCAGCCTCGTCTTGCAACAGCGGCATCTTCAGCACCGGGCGCATGCTGTACACGCTGGCGCAGTTTGGCCAGGCGCCGCGCGCCTTCGGCAGGGTCAGCAGCAAGCATGTGCCGTCCACCGCCATCACGTTCTCGGCCGTGCTGATGGGCATCGGCGTGCTGCTCAACTACATCGTGCCGGAGCAGGTCTTCGTCTGGGTCACCAGCATTTCGCTGGTCGGTTCGCTGTGGACCTGGTCGATCATCATGATTGCCCACCTCGGCTATCGCAAGGCAATCGCCGCCGGCCGGGTCAAGGCGGTGGACTTTCGCATGCCTGGCGCGCCTTATGCCAACTGGCTGGTGGTCGCCTTCATGATCGCGGTTGCGGCGCTGCTGTCGCTCGATCCGGGTACCCGGGTGGCGCTCTACGTGGCACCTGTGTGGTTCGCGCTGCTCGGCATCGGCTATCGGCTCACCAAATCGCGTGCGCCGCTTGAGGGGCATGTCCGAAAGTCGGCTTGATCACTGTCCCGCGCGCTGCCGGTGCTCCTACGCGGCGGCGCGCAGCGCCGGACCCCGACCGGTCGAATCCGCAGTTGACTACGGAAGCTCGGAGCTGAGTCGGCGCGATCGAGCGTTGGCCGGCGACGAACTTCCGGGTTCGGCCAGGTACGGTCGATCGACAGAGAGGGCTAGATCGTCGACAATCAGACCGACCGCTTGGCTATCGAAGGAAGGAACGAATGGCGAATGATGAGCGCACCAAAATAATTTCCAGGAGAACGCCGGAATCAGCGGCCATGTCAGCAAACATCAAACGAGCGATGGCGATCACCGCCACTCTCAACCGGTTAACATTCAACGATGCGGATGCAGTCCGTGCCTTGTTCAGCGATCTCATCGGCAAGAAGGTGGACGCCAACTTTTTATTGATACCACCGTTCTACACAACCGGCGGAGTCGATATCAGTATCGGGCGCAATGTCTTCGTCAATCAGAATTGCACTTTCTATGACCTTGGCGGACTCGACATTGCCGACGATGTGATGATTGGGCCGAACGTGAGCATCATCACGTCTGGCCATCCCATTGAACCTTCCCAGCGGCATAACGGCGTAATCGCAAAGCCCATCGTGATTGAGAGAAACGTCTGGATCGCAGCCGGCGCGACCATTATCGGTGGCGTAACCGTAGGCGAGAACTCGGTTGTGGCAGCAGGATCGGTAGTCACCAAGGACGTCCCTCCGAATACTCTTGTCGGTGGAAATCCGGCGCGGGTTATTCGTTCGATTGCTGACTAAGGGAACATCTGCAAAGGGGCGGCTACTCGCCGAAGCCGGGTTATGAAGGTCCGCTCTTGAGAAAGGCGACTGCCCCTTGTGGGTCGAATTCGGCCCCATTCCTGCACATGGGAGAGTCGAGACGACCCGGGTGACCGTAACCGTATAGTTCAAGGGATCGGTCCGACGGCTGAATGCCGCCGATGGCGTTGAGACACTCCGTAGACCCGGCTCCCGGCGAGATTTCAGGAGGGGAGAACCCCGAACCGACGATCGTTCAACACGGGCCGATCTGAGAGGTTGGCAACCGGCAGGCCCGGTCTGCTCAGCGGGTAGATTGGGTTTTCAACACGATCGGCCAGGAGCGGACCCTGACATTGACAATCCGCAAAGCGTCCACCATTATCCGGGGATGCCCCACATACGCCAGATGAACATGATGTGCTTCTCCATGACCGCCTTCGGCGGGCCATGAAGTCGTACGCATCCAGGATTCAGCGTATGACTCGAAGCCCCGCCAACAATGACGGGGCTTTTTAGTTCTCCGTCACTGATGGCCATGAACCGATGGCCATGAACGGAGAATGGAAATGCTGGAGATTCGACGAGCCAGGCGAAGCGATGCGCAGGCGGCATTCGATATTCGCCGTCTGGCGATACTTGATCAATGCGGCACCGCCTATAGCCCGGAGCAGGTCCAGGCGTGGACAGACGTACCGCTCACGGAGTGGTATAGGGACCTGGTGGAAAATCACTTTCATCTGGTCTGCATCCAGGGGGATCCCGTCGCCACAGGCATGCTCGACCTTGCAAAGAGAGAGTTGGGGGCAATCTTTGTCCACCCCGACTTCATGCAACGCGGCGTAGGTATGAAGATGGTGACCCACCTCGAATGCCTGGCGCGCCAGGCCGAGTTAACTGAGATCAATATCGAGGCCACGTTGAACGCCGCCGCTTTTTACCGGCGATGTGGTTTCATCGGTGATAAGCCGTCTATCTACCAATCCCCCTCGGGACTTCGGCTGGCCTGCATGCCCATGGTGAAGAAGCTTGCGTTGGCCCCTTCCGAATGACTTCTTCGGGTTGGGGATTCAACCGGTGGATCGACCGGTTGAATCCTCAGCCGCTCTCCGGACCTTCGGCAGGTGGAGACCAGCGGGCCGCAATGGAGACCCGCGCGGATTCTCGGCGCCGCAAGCGCCTATCCAGTGCCGCCTTTAACCAGCCAACGATAATACGGACTTCCCAATCTGCTGTCGTTGTTCGATCAGCGCATGTGCCCTCTTCACATTGTCAAAGCCATAGTGGCTTGCGATGGGCATATGGATTTTCCCCGGGGCGAGTGCCTCGAAAATGCCATCCGCACGCCGATGTACCGTCCCCGGATCGGGGCGGTTGGGGCCTTCTGGAAAACCACGGGTCCAAGATCAATCTATTGAATGTCTTAGGGCCTCGAAGCTACGGCGCACACAGTCTGTTAGCCGATTAGCCAGGAATCCCACTGGAAAATGGTCCGATGTCACGGCGTAGCTATTGAACGGAACCACTTCAGAAAAAGGGATCTCGGTAACATTTTGCATTCGAAGCGCTCGGGAATCTATCGGGCTTACGATAGACGAGCCAAGGCCCTTGCTAACCATCGTGCAAATTGTCGAGGCGTATGGCGTCTCGATGGAAAGATGCCTGAGGTCATTGGGGAAATGACGATCTATCTGGTTTCGGTTTGGGCTACCCATGGGCAGCGATATGAAGTGTTCATTTTCAAAATCGCGTGGATACACGACATCATGCGCGGCCAGCCTATGTGAACTATTGACAATTACCACACCCCGAGCGGTATTGATCAGTTCAAAATCCAGGCTCGGTAAATCAGTGATAATAGAGCAGAATCCAACATCACAAAAACCAGTCGCCGTCCATTTTGCGACGACATCGGACCGCCCCAGATTAACCACAATCGGTATGTCTGGAAATATAGCCCTGAAAATCTGAAGGGCGTCGGGCAACACGCAGTGTGCAATCGAGCCTACGGCGCCCACGCGGAGCAAGCCGGTCCCTCGGCGGCGAATCGAATCCGCGCTTTCCCCCAGAGACTCCAGGCCGAGAAATGCGCGTTCCACGTCGGCATAAAACGCCTCCGCTTCCGCCGTCGGGATCAGCCGCGTCCCGATTCGTTGGAACAGTGTGAACCCAACCGTCTGCTCCAGGAGCGAGATCCATCTACTGACATTCGGCTGAGAGGTGTGGAGGAGTCCGGCTGCCGTGGTCATCGAACGCGTCTTCATCACGGCCCTGAACGCCTCGACTTGCTTGAAGTTCATGTGAGGTCCTCAAAAGCACACATTTTGGCCGACCCGCTCCGGCCGCGTGCACCGGATCCTATCATATCAATTTTGTATGAATAGCAGTGAAACGCTGATTTGACGTATGGTCCGCCTCATTCCAAACTGGTCGTATCCTATTAACAGAGTGCTGCCATCATGGAATCGAAAGTTAGCCGTCGACTCAAACAACCTCCCGCGAAAGAGGTTATTGATTACATTTTCCAGCCCCGCACGACCAGGGAATTCTTCGCGAAAAATTTCGCGATTCTGACTCAAATCAATTTCTCTCACCTGTTGATGCTTAACGACCAAGGCATTCTCGACCGGGAGACGTCGATTCAACTGGCCAATGCTCTGATAAAGATGCAGGAGGACGGCCCCGAAGCGGTTGAGCTCGACGCAGCACGAGAAGATGCATATTTCAACTACGAAGCGCATCTGATTAGGCTGGTAGGTCAGGACATCGGTGGTCGCTTGCATACGGCACGCAGTCGCAACGATATGGGCGCCACCAACGATCGGATTCGCGCGCGCGATTTCATTCTACGCATCAGTCGGGCATTGACCGATGTCGCTGGCGCCGCGGCGGCGCAAGCGGAGAGGTTCGCCACCTATGTGATGCCTGGATACACGCACATGCAGGCTGCGCAGCCCATCACCTATGGGTTCTATCTGTCGGGACTGGTCGATGCCTGGTCCCGGGATATTGATCGCCTCATGCACGTCCTGGAAACGACAGACAATTGCCCGCTTGGCGCCTGTGCCTTGGCCGGCACCTCGTTCCCCATCGATCGGGCGTCGACCAGTTCGCTGCTGGGCTTCTCCCGGCCCATGGCGAACTCGCTGGACGGGGTTGCGTCACGCGACTTCGCATTGGAACTGAGCGCGGTGCTCTCGATCATGATGATCACTTGCAGCCGGATGGTGCAGGATTTCTACATCTGGTCGACGCCGGAGTTCGGATTCCTGTCGTTTCCCGACAGCATTGCCGGCACGTCCAGCATCATGCCGCAAAAGAAGAATCCGGTCGTTCTGGAGTATCTGCGGGGGAAGACATCCCATCTGATCGGACTGACGTCGGCCGCACTGACGACAGTCAAATCTACCCATTTTTCGCACTCGGGCGACAGTAGCCGGGAAAGCACGAGGACGTGCTGGGAGAGCTGCGAGGAAGCCGTAAAGGCTCTCGAACTGATGAAACTGCTTGTGGAACGCGTTGAGCCAAATCGGTTGCGCATGGCAGACCGTGCTGCGCAGGACTTCTCGGCTGTCACCGATCTGGCTGACCTGCTGGTCCGAAAAGCCGACCTCTCGTTCCGGGACGCGCATCACATCATTGGCGCTGTCGTTCGGCAAGCGCTTGACCAAGGAATCCCTGCTACGGGGATTACTGCCCAAATGATCGATGCCGCAGCGCTCGAACAGGTGGGGCGAAGGGCCTCACTATCGGAAGACGATATCGGCGAGTGCCTGGATCCGGTTCGCAACGTTGCCGCGCGCCGGTCGTATGGCGCGCCGGCTCCGGATGGCGTCCTCCAGCACATTGGCGAGCAAAAGCGCTCACTCAAAGAGAAGACAGATGCAATCGATGCGGTTGGTCACCGGCTCGTCGAAGCACAAACGTTGTTGGAACGACGTACCCGCGCGCTCGTTTCCGCTGAGTCCGACCAAGGCGTGTAGTTCCTACGCCTATTCACCGAGGAATCGAGCGATGTCCAAGTTCGTTGTAGTTCTCGCCTTTGCCATGGGTGTCGTTTCGGCAGCAAACGCTGAAACCTACCCGGACAAACCAATCAATCTCGTAGTGCCGTTCGCGCCCGGCGGCACCGTCAATCTCACAGCGCGCCTTCTTGCCACACGGATGTCAGAAGTGTTGGGGCAGCCGGTTGTTGTCGACAACAGGGCCGGGGCCGGAGGGAACATCGGAGCCGCCTACGTTGCGCGCGCGAAATCCGATGGCTATACGCTCTTGTACGCGACGCCGGCGAATCAAGTGATTCAGCCACTGCTATCCAAGAACCTGCCTTTCTCGCCGTCAAGAGATTTCAAGCCGGTCGCGCTATTTGCTACCGTCCCGAATGTGTTGGTGGTGTCAGAAAACACTCCTGCCAAGAATATGGCCGAATTGCTGCGGTATGCCAAGGCAAATCCCGGAAAGCTGAACATGGGATCGGCCGGGATGGGGTCGGCAAACCACATGGTCGGTGAACTGTTCATGCTCAGGACCGGCACGGCGTTCACCCATGTTCCCTACAAAGGTGCTGGCCCTGCTACTGCGGATCTCCTGGCAGGTCAGGTACAGGTGCTCTTTGTCAATCTTCCGACGGTGCAACCCTATATAAAACCGGGCAAGGTTCGCGTGCTAGCCATTGCGAGCAAGGAGCGAAGCCCGGCGATTCCTGACATTCCGACTTTCGACGAGTTGGGCATCAAGGATGCGAACACAGAATCGTGGTCTGCCCTGATGGCGCCGGCTAATACGAGTCCGCAGGTGATCAAGAAACTCCAGGACACCGTGATCTCGATTGCGAACGACAAGTCCACGACCCAGCAATTGGCTGCTCAGGGCGCACGCCCTTTGCCAGGCACGGCTGCCGACCTCCAGAAGCTGATCAACGAAGACACCAAACGTTGGACTGAAGTCATTCAGCATGCGAAGGTCCAGATTGACTAGCCGGTAACGGCGTGAGTCAGAGGCAGTTGCGAGCAGTGGGCGGCTAGGACAGGCGTGCGATCTCCTCCAGCAGTGCCGCCTCCATCGCTTCGATCGGCGCGCGTGCGCAGCCGGTATAGAACTCGACCTGGGCGCAAGCCTGGTGCAGCATCATGCGCGTGCCGTCGATGGTGCGGCAGCCAAGCGCGGCGGCATCGCGGATCAGCTTGCTCCTGACCGGGATAAAGGCAGCGTCCATGACGATCAGGTGGGCGGCGAGCTGCCCGGCGACGGGGTTGACATCGGGTGCGCGAAAGCCGGCGGCCGTCGCGTTGGCGAGCATGTCGAAGTCTGCCGCCCGGAAGTCGGACAACGCGCCGCCAAAGCGCAGGCCAAGCGAGGCGGCCAGTTCCTCGCCGCGCGCCGCGGTGCGGTTGAATAGGGTCACGGCGGCGCCGGCCTCGCGCAATCCATAGGCCATGGCACGCGCCGCGCCTCCGGCGCCCAGCAGCGCGATGCGCTTGCCTGGCAGCTCGGTCACCTCCTGGAAGGCGCGTACGGCGCCGATGCAATCGGTGTTGTAGCCGGTCAGCACGCCATCGACATTGTTGATGGTATTGACCGCGCCGATGGCGCGCGCGGTCTCGTCGAGGTGGTCGAGGTGGGGGATCACGGTCTGCTTGTGCGGCATCGATACATTCATGCCGCGCACGCCCAGCGCCCGGATCGATTGCACGGCGCCGGGCACGTCCTGCACGCCGAAGCAGACGAAGGTGTAGTCGATCTCCAGCGCCCGATAGGCCGCATTGTGGATACGCACATTGAAGGTGAAAGGCTCGCCCATGATCGAGCCGCACAGCGTGGGAATGGAACGGGGCATTGCGGATGGTCCTCGCGGGGAAGATTGAACGGTTGCCTAAGCAGCGATGGCTGCCAGATCGAAGCGCGCGGCGGGTGGCAGGCCGGCCAGCGCGTCCAGCAGATTGCGCGTGGCCAGTTCCGCCATGGCGCGGCGGGTTTCATGCGTGGCTGAGCCGATGTGGGGCAGGGCCGTCACCCGCGGATGGCAGCGCAGCGGCGAATCCTGCGGCAGCGGTTCGGTGGCAAAGACGTCGAGCCCGGCCGCGCGCAGGTGGCCGCTGTCGAGTGCCGCGAGCAGCGCGTCTTCCTGCACGATCTGGCCGCGGGCGCCGTTGACAAAGATGGCACCCGGTTTCATCAGTGCGAACTCGCGCTGCCCCATCAAGCCGCGCGTGCTCTCGGTCAGCGGCAGCGTGACCGCGACGATATCGGCGCGCCGCAAGGCGTCATCGAGTTCCGTGCGGGTGGCGCGCCCCACGAGATCGGGCGGTTCGGCGGCGGTCTCGTTGACGTAAAGCACCTCCATGCCGAAGCCAAGCGCCGCGCGGCGTGCCACCGCCTGCCCGATGCGCCCGAAACCGAGGATCGCCAGCGTCTTGCCATGCACGTCCCAGCCGAACAGGCTTTCACCGATATTGGCGGCCCAGCGGCCTTCGCGCACATGGGCGGCGAGCTCGACCAGGCGGCGGCTGGCCGCCATGATGAGCGCGAAGACGGTGTCGGCGGTGGTTTCGGTGAGTACGCCGGGCGTATGGCAGAGCGTAATGCCACGCCGGCGCAGGCAGGCGAGGTCATAGTTGTCGACCCCCACCGAAATGCTTGAGATCACTTCCAGCTGGCCGGCTTCGGCCAGTTCGGCCGCGCCTAGCTTGACGCTGGAGCCGATCAGGCCGTGCGCGTTTGCCAGCGCGGCGCGAAAGGCCGGCCGTTGCGCCGGCTGGCGCGGGTCGGCGACGATCACGTCATGCTCCGATTCGATCCGGGCGAGCAGGTCGGGCGGAATGGGACGGAACACCAGTACATTCTTGCGCATCGCAAATCCTTGCTGTGACTTCACAGGTTGCTGGCCGCCAGCAGGGCATGGGTCGGCAGGCCTTCGGTATCGCCGCGCACCTGCACCGCCCGCGCGCCGATCCATGCGCCGCGCCGGACGGCGTCGGCCACCGGCCGGCCTTCCAGCAGCGCGCTGATGACGCCCACGGCAAAGCCGTCTCCGGCGCCGACGGTGTCGATGACACGCTCGACGCTGAACGCCGGGACATGGCCGGTGCCGGCTTCGCCATCGAAGTAGGCGCCTTCCGCGCCCAGCTTCACGACTACCAGCCTGGCGCCGCGCCCACGGTAAAAGGCGGCGATGCGTTCGGGCTCGGCATGGCCGGTCAGGAAGCGGCCTTCCTCGATGCCGGGCAGCACCCAGTCGCACTGTTGGGCCAGGTCGTTCAATGTCTCGCGCATCAGCTCGGGCGTGGCCCACAACGCGGGGCGCAGATTGGGATCGAACGAGATCGTGCGGCCGGCAGCCCGCATGGTGGCGATGGCCTGGCGCGTGGCGGCCTGCGTGCCTTCGGCCAGCGCGGGAAACACGCCGGTGACGTGCAGGTGCCGTGAGCGCCGTAGCCACCGGTCGTCCAGATGCCCCGGGTTCATGCGGCTTGCGGCCGATCCGCGGCGGTGATATTCCACGGGCGGATCGCTGCCGTCGTCGACCCGTCCCTTGAACTGGAAGCCAGTGCGCTCGCCGGCCTCGCACACCACCTGACTGCAATCCACGCCTTCGCGCCGCATTTCGCCGAGCAGGTAGCGGGCCATCGAATCATCGCCGAGGCGGCTGGCCCATCCGACCCTCAGGCCCAGGCGCGACAGGCCGATGGCCACATTGGTCTCGGCGCCGGCGGTGCGCTTGTGGAAGGTCTGCACGCCTTCGAGCGGCCCGGCTTCACCGGCCACCAGCATCAGCATTGCCTCGCCCAGCGTCACCACGTCCAGATCGGGGCTCATGCGGGGATCTCCACCGAACGCAGCAGTTCGACATGGTTGCGCGTGACCTGTACCAGGTCTTCCCCTTGCAGCGGAAACTCAATGGCGCGCGCAACGCCGGCGGGCAGGCGGCGCAATACGCTGCGCCATGGCGCAGCCGATAGGTCCAGCGGCACCGCGATCCACTTGGCAGGCGTGCGCAGCACGCCTTTGCAATGCACGTAGCCCACCTGGGCGGCGAAGACCTGCGCGGCGTCGAGGGGATCTTCGCCCGTCCAGTGCCAGTTGCCCATATCGAAGGTCATCGGCACCGTCTTGCCGAGTGCCGTGGCACGCGCGAAGAAGTCGCGCAGCGGCGGTACGGTGCCGGCGCTGGCGGTCTGGTCGTTTTCCACGACGAGCTCGATGCCGCCGTGCCGCAGCCACGGGAGCAATCCTTCAAGTGCCGTGCCTTGGCTATAGCCACCCAGCGACATCTTGACCCGGCCGGCACCGAGCGCCAGCGCGGTCGTGAAGGCGCGATCGAGCGCGGCGAGGTCGAGGCTGCCGGTTTCGCTCCAGAGCCCCTCCGGGCTTGACCAGACCACGGCCAGCCCGTGCTGTTCGGCGACCTCGCGCTGTTCCCTGACTTCATCCTTGTGTCCGCGCTGGAGTTCGCCGCGGTATTCGACGCCGTCGGCCCCGGCCGCCGCGGCAATCCGCGCCAGTGCCGCCTGCCCGTCGCGTTGGGCCAGGTCCGCGCCATAGGCCGTGAGCGAGATCAGCACCGGCGGCTGCAAAGAACTACCTGCTTGCCGCTGGGTCATTTCAGGGCTCCCGCGCTGAGGAATTGCTGCAGTTCCGGTGTGCGCGGCTGCGCGAACAGCGCCTTTGACGGGCCCGCCTCGTGTACCTTGCCCTGGTGCATGAAGATGGTGGTATGGGCCATGCGGCGCGCGAACTCCATCTCATGCGTCACCAGCACCATGGTCATGCCGGAAGCGGCCAGGTTTTCCATGACGCGCAGCACCTCCGCCGTCAGCTCCGGATCGAGCGCGGAGGTCACTTCGTCGAACAGCATCACCTTGGGCTCCATCGCCAGCGAACGGGCGATGGCCACGCGCTGCTGCTGGCCGCCCGAGAGCTGCTCGGGGTAGCAGTCCTTCTTGTCCTGCAGGCCGACCTGGGCCAGCACCTGGTCGACGATGCCGTCGATCTTGCCCGTGGCCATCTTCTTGACGATGGCAGGCGCCAGCGCAATGTTCTCGCCCACCGTCAGGTGCGGAAAGAGGTTGTAGCTCTGGAACACCATGCCTACGTCGCGGCGCAGGTCGAGCAGCCGCTTCCTGTCGTGATCCAGCTTGTGCCCGGCGACCGTGATATTGCCGGCGTTGATGGTTTCCAGGCCGTTCAGGCAGCGCAGCATGGTGCTCTTGCCGGAGCCGCTGCGGCCGATGATGGCGACCACCTGGCCTGGCTCGATGGCAAACGACACGCCCTTCAGGACTTCGACGGGGCCATAGGATTTGTGCACGCCTTGTGCTTCAACGATGGGCATGGAGCCTCCTTTCCATGCGCCTGGCTGCCGAAGAAAGCGGGAAGCAAAGCGCGAAGTAGATAAGTGCGACGACGACGAAGACCGCGAAGGGCTGGAAGGTCGCGTTGTTGATCAGCTGGCCGGCGCGGGTGAGTTCGATGACGCCGATGATGGAAGTGATCGAGGTGTTCTTGACCAGCTGGACCGAGAAGCCCACCGTGGGCGGCAGGGCCAGCCGCACGGCCTGCGGCAGCACGACATGGCGCAGTTGCTGCCAGCGGGTGAGGGCGAGCGCCTCGCTGGCCTCCCACTGCCCTTGCGGCACGGCCTCGATGCAGCCCCGCCAGATCTCGCCAAGATAAGCGCTGGCGTAGATCGACATCGCCAGCATGGCCGCGACCATCGGCGACAGCTTGAGCCCGAGCACGGAGAGACCGTAGTAGCTCAGGAACAGCACGATCAGCACCGGCGTGCCTTGCACGATCTGGATATAGACCGTGCTGGCGAGGCGCAGCAGGGCGCTTCTGGAGGTCCGCCCCAGCGCCACCAGGAAGCCGGCCAGCGTGCCGCCGACGAAGGCCAGCAAGGTCACCCACAGCGTCCAGCGTGCTGCCAGGAGCAGGATTTCAAGATGATTCCAGGAGAACTCGGTGATCATTTCGCGCTCCCTGCAACAGCCGGCGTCAGCGCCGCATGCGCCAGGGGCGCAACGCGGGCAGTGCGCGCGGCCTTCCTGGCGCGCGCCACCACGCGGCGGCGCCTGAACACCAGATTGCCGATCAGGGCAAACATGGCGCGCAGCAGCAGTGCCAGCCCGATGTAGATGAACATGACGAGGATGTAGCTCTCGAAGGTGCGGAAGGTCTGCGAATCGACCTGGCTGGCGACCGCCGTGAGCTCTTCCACCGAGATCGCCGACACCACGCTCGAAGTCAGCATCATCAGCGTGAACTGGCTGGTCAGCGCCGGATAGACTTTCTCGAAGGCCGGCACCAGGGCGACGTGGCGGATCAACTGCCAGCGCGTCATGCCCAGCGCGGCGGCGGCTTCGAGCTGCGAGCGATGAACCGCCTGCAAGCCGGCCCGGATGATCTCGGTCGAGTAGGCGCCGAGGTTGACCGTCATGGCAATTACCGCGGCGGTGATGGCATCGATCTGCAGGCCGATGGTAGGCAAGCCGAAGAAGATGATGAAGAGCTGGATCAGGAAGGGCGTGTTGCGGATCGCCTCGACGTATACCCTGGCGGCGCGCTGGAGCCAGGGGCCGCCAAACGCTGCCGCGATGGCGCCGGCGGTACCGACCAGCGTGCCAAGCAGGATCGAGCCGAAGCTGAGCGCCAGCGTCATGGCCGCGCCGTCCGCAAAGCGGTCCAGCTGCGACAGCACCGGGCTCCATTCAAATTGATAGTTCATGCGGGTCTCCTGGCGCGCAGGCTGACGCCCGCGCGCAACGTCGGGCTTGCCGGGGTCAGAACGTTTGCAGCGCGGGCAGCGCCTTGCCGGTCCACTTCTGCGCAATGGCGTCGAGTTCGCCATTGAGCTTGACGTAGGAGATGGTGGTGTTGAGCCACTGGCGCAGCTCGAAAGCGTCCTTGCGCACGGCCATCGAGTTCGGTTGCACCGAGAACGCAAACTTGGCATCGAACTTGCCGGCGCCGCGTGCCTTCATGATCTCGTTGCCGGTGGTGCTGGGCAGGGCAATGGCTTCGACCTGGTTGCTGATCAGCGCCTGCGCACAGGTGGCGTCGTCCTCGAAGCGGACGATGCTCATGCCGGGCACCGCCAGGCGGGTCAGTGCCGTGTCTTGCGTGGTGCCGCGCGTCACGCCAACCTTCTTCTTTCCAAGCTCAGCCAGCTTGGCGTACTTGGCCGCGACCGGCGCGAAGATGGTCAGCTCGAACGCGCTGTAGGGCGAGCTGAACATGATGGCCCGCGCCCGCTCGGGCGTCGGCGCCAGGGTGGCGACGAGGAAATCGACCTTGCCGGCTTCCAGCGCCGGAATGCGGCTGGGAGAGGTGAGCGGCACGATATCGACCGGCACGCCGAGGTACTTGCCCAACAGGTTGGCGACGTCGACATCGTAGCCGGCGGGCTTGCCGGTGGCGTCCGTGGTGCCGAAGGGCGGCGCGCCCGTCACCACGCCGATGGTGACCTTGCCCCTCTTGACGATCTCGGCGACGGTCTGTGCCTGGACGCCGGCCGAGGCGCTGGCCAGGACCAGCAGCGTGAGCACGGGCGCGGCAATCTGGCGCAACAAGCGTTGGATAGTCATCAATGTCTCCTGCACGTTCTGTGGAATGCGTCGCTGGCGTCGCAGCGATCGGAAAGTACGGTTCTGAAACCGGTTTCAGGATTATAGGAAACCGGTTTCAGAACTCCAGCAGTGGAAACCCTTACGGGTGAAATTGGGGGATGGGGCGGGGGGCGGGGGAGAGGGTGGGCGCTCGTTACGCCCTCGCGTCGCCAGGAACCACTGTCGGGTTCCTGTCAGCCGCGGCGCGTCGACCCGCGCTTGACCAGGGTGCCAGGCAACAAGACCTGGCGCGGCGCAAGCTGCGCGCCTTGCAGCCGCTCGATCAGGCAGTTGGTGGCGGCGCGTCCGATATCGTCGGTCGGCTGGGAAATGGTGCTCAGGCCGGGGCCGACCAGGGCAGCCCATTCCGGATCATCGAACCCGATCAGGCCGAGGTCGGTGCCGAGCTGCCACCCCAGCCTAGCGGCGGCAGCGGCCACGCGCAGCGAGATCACCGCATTGGCCGCCAGCACGGCTACCGGCGCCTTGCCGGCGTCGCGGCGCAGGGCGCGCAGCGCTTCGTCCAGGGCGTCGTCGTCACCGGGACGGGCTTCGAACACGCTGCCGCCAAGCGAGTCGGCGTGTTCCGCGACGAAGTTCTGGAAGGCCCGGGCCCGCTCGTTGCGCGAACTGATGGCCTTGATCGGCTCGCTGATGAAGAGCAAGCGCCGGTAGCCGGCTTCGAGCAAGTGGCCGGCAGCCTCGTGGACCGCGGAAAGGTTATCCAGGGCCACCAGGTCGACTTCCGCGTCGCCGACCTTGCGGTCGACCAGCACGACCGGCTTGCCCAGTTGCGCGGCATCGGCAAGGGCGCCGGCGTCGTGGCCCAGCGTGTGCAGGATGAAGCCCTCGACCCGGTAAGCCGACAGCGAGCGAATGGCTTCGCGCTCCAGTTGCTCGTCATTGCCCAGGTTGAACAGCATCACCATATAGCCAGCGTCGCGGCAGGCCTTCTCCACACCACGCAGCACGGCCACCGAGAACGAGTTGGAAACGTCCGCCACCACCAGCCCGATCAGGCGCGACTTGCCGCGCTTGAGCGCTTGCGCCATGGGACTCGGGCTATAGCCCAGCGCGCGCACGGCTGCGGCCACGCGTGCCTCCACGTCGGCGGACAACTGCTCGCCGCCCCGGTTCAGGAAGCGCGATACCGTTGCTTTCGAGACACCCGCATGGTTGGCAACGTCCTGGATGGTGAGTTTCTCTGCGGGCTTCAGGTCGGACTTGGGTTGTGTCACAGCGCGTGGCATGGGAAGTTGGTCTCGGTGAAACCAGTTTCAGGATTATGCATCGTGCGTACCTGACTTGCCAGCACGCCGGCCTTCGCGCAGATCCGCCGGCTGGTGACGGGCATGCCGGTCGTGTTTGCGTCGCGCCGTTCGTCACGCAGAACGCGTATCCGCGCGAGGCGCTGGCCGAGGCGATCATGCGCTGTGCGGAAGAGGCCCGGGCCGCACCTGCGCGATAATGGCGGCCTTGCTATCGGAGTGAGGCAACATGGGCCATGGAACGCCGTCGCTGGACATGCGCCTTGCGCATCTGCTGAAGGACAAATCCGTCACAGGCGCCTGCCTGGCGCACGTGCGCGAGGACTCGGTCGAGGTGGCCGCCGCCGGCGTGAGGAACCAGGACACCGCCGAGCCGGTGGATGCCGGCACCGTGTTCGGCGCGGCATCGCTCACCAAGCCGATTGTCTCGTACGCCTTGCTGCAGCTTGTCGACGCCGGCGTGCTGGATCTTGACGAGCCGCTGTCGCGCTCGGCCCAGCCGATCGTGCCGGACGATGCGGCCTCGGCGCGCATCACCATGCGCCACGTGCTAACGCATACGTGTGGGCTGCAGAACCTGCGCGACAAGAATCCGCTGCGGCTGCACTTTGCTCCTGGCGCGTGGTTCAGCTACTCCAGCCTGGGGTTCATTTTTCTGCAGTCTGCCGTTGAGGCAAAAACAGGGGAAACCCTGGAAGCGATCCTGCGGCGCCTGGTGTTCGAGCCACTCGGGATGCGCTCGTCGAGCCTGGAGTGGCAGGATCGGTTCCTCGCGAATGCGGCCAACCCGCATGAGGCGGCGCAGCGGCTAGACGTGCATCGCCCGCCCGCGGCGAGCGCCTCCTATTCGCTGCAAACCACGGCCGGCGACTACGGCGCTTTTGTTGCCGCCGTGCTTCGGGGCGATGGGCTCAGTGCCTCGACCTGGCAACAATGGCTGACGGCGAGCGTCATGGTGCCAAAAGGAGAAATCGTCTACCTCGATGGCGCGCCGGCTGCCACGGAGCCGGACATCGGCTGGGGGCTGGGGTGGGGCGTCGAGCCCAGCCGGGGCACGTTCTTCCAGTGGGGCAAGATGCAAGGCGTGAGGGCATTCGTGATGGGCAGCACCGAGCAGCGCGCGGGCGTCGTGCTGCTCACCAACAGCAACACAGGCTTGCGGCTGATGGAGGATGCCACCCGCGCGGCGCTGCCCGGAGAACACCCTGCGGTTCGTTGGCTAGCGCACGGGGTCAGCGAGTAGACACAGGCCGTGGCGCGGCGCAGTGGCGCCGGCGCAGGTTCTCCGTGGTCTCGCCAGTGCCGTCCGCGCGCCAGCCGGGCGGCAGCATCACGTAACGGATGGCGGTCCATGCATTGCCCGCCGACGCGATATCCCGCGCGAGGCTGACCCAGTGCTCGAACTGATTGACGAGCGGGTTGCGCGTGCGCGTCGGGGTTACCAGGCCGTAACGGCACGGTTCGTCGGCGCGTTCCTCGACGTAGGTGCCGAACAGGCGATCGAAGACGATCAGCACGCCGCCGTAGTTGGCATCCAGGTAATCGGCATTCGACGCGTGGTGCACGCGATGCGCCGACGGCGTGTTGAACACGTATTCGAGCCAGCCGAGCTTGGGCATCCACGTGTTGTGCAGCCAGAACTGATACAGCAGGTTGAACATCAGCGTGGCGAGCACGACCTCAGGGCGCACGCCAAGCCAGACGAGCGGCGCGAAGAACATCGCCGAGCCGCTCAGCTTGCTGGTCCAGCCAAGCCGATAGGCAGACGACAGCGTCAACTGGTTCGGCGAGTGATGCACCGCATGCGTGGCCCAGAAAAAACGGATGCGATGCGACGCGCGGTGATACCAGTAGTAGCAGAACTCCTGGCCGACAAACAGCAGCAGCGCCATCAGCGCGCTGTTGATCGTGACGGTAAAGAGGCGATGATCCCAGGCGAAGGCGAAGATCGGCGTTGCCAGCGAGAGCGGCAGCAGCGCGAACAGCTTGCCGCCCACCAGGTCGGCCAGCGACAGCCATGTTTCATTCCAGTCAAACGGCGCGGCGCTGTGGCGCAGCGTTCGGGTGAGCACGAACGCCTCGATCAGCGAGACGGCGACGATGAACGACGTGGCTAGCGCGACATAGAGCGCGATGTTTCCAGTGGTATGCATGATGGGCGCGGGACAGGTTGGGGTGGGGCGCGTCGTCTGCGGCAGTGACCGCCGTCGCGTCGGGTGAGGCCACTGTAGTGGGCGGCCGCCGCCAGAACCAGACGGAAACTATGTCGCCCGATGTCAGCCGATCCGTCTGCCCGGCCGGTGTAACACCGCGACATGTTTTCCATGGCGAATGTTTCGCACCCTCGTCCTATAGTTCGTCCCGTTGCCAGGCCGCAGTGCGTGACCTGACCCGAACCCGAACCTGAAGGACATCCCATGAAACGCCATCACGTTGTCACAGCGGCCGCCTCGCTGATCCTCCTCGCCAGCACCCCGGCCTTCGCTGGCTGGTCGGGCCACGGCACGGCCTACACGCCGCACGGCGTCTACAACGGCGCGCATGCCGGTTCATGCGCAGGCGCAAGCTGTTCGCACGCCGATGGCGTCGCCGGCCCCTACGGCGGGATCGCGACGAATACCGGCACGGTGACCCGTACCGCGCCGGGGCAGTTCTCCAACTCGGGCACGGCGACCGGGCCCAACGGCCGCTCGGTACAGCACGCTGGCGACACCAGTTGCGCCGGCGGCACCTGCTCGCACACGGGCAACCTCACCGGGCCAAATGGCCAGACCGCCTCCACGGCGGGCAGAGTGACGCGTGACGCGCCGGGCCAGTATTCATCGTCGGGCACGATCACCGGCTCGAACGGCAACACGGTCAGCCACGCGGCATCGACCACCTGCGCCGGCGCGACGTGCGCCCGTTCGGGGACGGTGACCGGCGCGGAAGGCGGCACCGTCACCCACTCTGGCACCGCGACGCGCGTGGCGCCGGGTGTCGTGACGACGGGCGGCGGCACCACGGTGGTACACGGCGGCACGGTGACGACCGCAGGCACGGTCACGACCGGCGGCACGGTGACCACCGTGGGCGCCACCGTGGCGGTTGGCACCGCGCCGGTGGTCGTCACCCCCGCGCCGGTGGCGTATGTGCCGCCGCCTCCGGTGGCCTATGTGCAGCCCACGCCTGTCTAGCTGCCGCCCGCGCAGCCCCCGAAGGCGGTCTACGTCGCCCCGCCGGCGCCCAAGGTGGTGGTGGTTGCGCCGCCGCCCCCGCCGCGGGTTGTGTATGTCGCGCCGCGTGCCGTCTACGTGGCACGGGCGCCGCGTGCGGCGGTCATGGTGCCCGGACATTGGGTGGGCCGCGTCTGGGTGCCTGCGCACTGGGCCTGACGGCCATCAGCCCTATCTGATTGTTCCGAATTGTTCCGGATCGATGCGGATCGATTACCCCCGCCGGCATCGAATGTCGGCTACACCACGGAGAACACCATGAAGCAGATGATCGCGGTTTTGATTTTGTGTATTGTTTCTGCAGGCGCATCGGCGCAGAGCGTCGCGCCACCAGCGGGTGGCAGCGCGCGGGTGGAACGTGCGATGCAGCAATTGCAGATGCGCTTCGCCAATGCCAACACGACGCGCGACGGCAAGCTGACCCGGGAACAAGCGGCGGCGGGCATGCCGATGGTCGCCAGCCATTTCGACGAGATCGACACGCAGCAGGCCGGATACGTCACGTTGGCGCAGATCGAGGGGTTCATGAGACAGAAGGCAATGGCCCGCTGACCACCGCTGATCACAGGCGATTCGCGTTCCTTGCCGGAGACGCGCCATGGAGCAGGTGAACAGGATTATCGTGCTCGATGATGAGGCCGAGCTGCGCAACATGCTGCAACGGTTCCTGACCGGGCACGGCTTCCAGGTGCGCGCGGTCGCCGATGGCAAGCGGCTTGACCGCTACCTGCAGCGCGAGCCGTACGACCTGCTCGTGCTGGACCTGATGATGGAACCGGAAGATGGCCTGGCCATTTGCCGCCGGCTGCGCGCCGAAGGGCAGACGCTGCCCATCCTGATGCTGACCGCCAAGGGCGATCCGGTCGACAGGGTGGTCGGGCTTGAGACCGGCGCCGACGACTATCTCGCCAAGCCATTCCTCCCGGACGAACTGGTGGCACGGATCCGCGCACTGCTGCGCCGGCAGAAGATGGCGGCTGGAGATCCGACCGTGACCTCGCAGACCTTGCGCTTCGGCGATTTCGCATTCGATGTTGGCAAGCAGACGCTGGAGCGCGGCGGTGAGCCGGTCGAAGTGCACTCCGCGCAGATGCTGCTGCTGCACGCGCTAGGGTCGTCGCCAAACCGCCCGGTGAGCCGCGAGAACCTGCTGGCGCGCGCCCGCGGCCGCGACCATGACGCCCTTGACCGCAGCATCGACGTACAGATCCTGCGGCTGCGCCAGATCGTCGAAGACAATCCGTCCAAGCCGCGCTTCATCAAGACCGTGTGGGGCGTCGGCTACATGCTGGTCGCCGGCGTCGGGCCGTGATGCGGCTCGCGCTGCCCCGCTCGCTGCTCGCGCGCAACATCGCCCTGCTGGTGGCGCTCGTGGCGCTGACCCAGGTCAGCGCGCTCACCGTGTTGCTGCATTTCGTGCAGCGCCCGCACATCGAGCGTGCGGCGATCATCTTTTCCGACTACGTGAAGACGCTCGACCGCGTCTTTGCCGCCATGCCGCCCGAGCAGGGCCGCGCGGCGGCCGCACGGCTCGGGGGGCAGGCGCAGCCGCCGGAGCAAGGCGTAGAGGCGCCGCATGCCAGTGCGCTCCACTTCTTTCGCACTTACCAGCGCGACGTCTTCATGGAGGCATTGCAGCGCTATCTGCCGCCGGACATGGCGGTGCGATGGCAGACGGGCAAAGGCGGGAGGGAGGGGGAAGGGGAGCAACTCTGGATTCGCGTACACGTGGATGGCGCGCCCCAATGGATCGCCTTGCCGATGACCGAAGACGCGCAGGCGAGCGGCGTCACCACCGCGCTGGCGCTGTCGGCGGCCTTCGCGTTGCTCGCGGCGCTCACGGGTTACCTGATCCAGCTGCACATCAACCGTCCGCTGCAGGATCTGGCGCGCGCGGCACGCCACGTCAGCGCCGGCGGAGCCCCCGTGCCTCTGCCCACCAGCGGGCCGACGGAAATCGCCCAGGTAAGCAGCGCGTTCAACCAGATGACGCAGGCATTGCAGCAGGCGGAGGCCACACGCGCGCTGATGCTGGCCGGCGTGTCGCATGATATCCGCACGCCGCTCACCAAGCTGCGTCTGGCGATGGCCATGGCAATGCCACGCGGAGCCGCCGATCAGTTCGTGGCATCGGCGCAGGGCTATCTCGATCAGATCGACACGATCCTCCAGCAGTTCATGGACTACGCGGGCAGTGGCGAACGCGAGGTGCCGCAGCCTGGCGACCTCAATGCGCTCGTTAGCCAGCTCGCCGCGGATTATGCCGGGCTCGGGCACGAGTTCGAGCTTTCGCTCGGCAGCGTGCCGGCGCTTTCGTTCCGGCCGGTGAGCCTGATGCGGCTGCTGATGAACCTGATGCACAACGCGGTCGTCTACGGACGAACCGGCTTGTTCGTGCGCACCTGGGCCGAGGGCGATATGGCCTACGCCGCCGTGTGCGACCGGGGCAGCGGCATCAGCGCGCAGGAGCTGGAGCAGCTCAAGGCGCCCTTTAGCCGTGGCAGCAACGCGCGCGGCCATTCGGGCGGCACCGGCCTGGGCCTGGCGATCGTGGAGCGCATTGCGCGCCTGCACGGCGGCTCCTTGCAGTTCCGCGCCCGCGAGGGCGGGGGGCTGGAAGCGGTTGTGGCGTTGCCGCTGCACCGGCCATCGGCCTCAGGCGAAGCCGCGCATTCCATACGCCCGGGCTCGACGCAAGCATGACATCGTGCGACATATTTCCTGCATGGCGCGCGCAGCCGGTTCCTCCCATACTTGCGTCTGCGGGTTGCGGCTCACACCGATAGCAGATGCGCCGCACGCAAGCAGGCGTGATCTCCGATGGTTTCTGATCCTGTGGATCGCATGATTGTCGGCGACATCTTCTCGGCAGATTTTCGGCAATCGGCGGCAATTTTTCGGCAATTGGCGCCGCGATGGTGCCGATGACAGGAACAACATGCAGACTTCATACCCACTCCTAAAGCACAACGCCACGCGTCTGGCGATGACGGCATTGGCGGCAGGATCGCTCTTGATGGCGGGCTGCGCCTGGGGCGTCACCGGCGTGACTCAGGCCAGCGCCATGCCTCAGGCACAGGTGCAGGCGGACATCATTTATGTGCAAGCCTTCGATGCCAGCCCGGATCAGGTGAAACTGGACAGCGGCATGGCGCAGAAGCTCAAGACGATGGTCACCGGCAGGTCCGCGGCCAGCGAGCAGAGCCAGGCGGCGTGCGAAGCGAGCGAGCAGGTGTCCGATGAAATCGTGCGCCAGCTGCAGTCCCAGGGACTGCGCGCGGTACGCGCGGACGGCCCCGCGCCCGCGCAAAGCAACGCGCTGATCGTCGAGGGAAGCATCCAGAAGATCGACGAGGGCAAGCGTCGGCGCCGCTTGCTGATCGGCCTTGGCGCAGGCAAGAGCGAGGTCGGCGCGTCGGTCCAGATCCTGTACAAGCCGGCGGACGGTGCGCCCATGCCGCTGCAGAGTTTCGCGGCCGAGGCCAACAGCGGCCACATGCCGGGCGTGGCTGAAACCGCCGGCGTCGGTGCCGCCGCCGGCCATCTCGCGATGTCCGCCGCGGCCGGCGCGGGCTTGCATGGCGTGTCCGAGGTCAAGCGCGACAGTATCTCCGCGGATGCCAGGCGCCTGGGCGATTCGATCGCGAAACAGGTCGTGGCGGCGAATGCCGCAAACGGGTGGATGTCGGCGGTGCCAGTGGAGTGACGGGGCGAGAGGTGGCGAGAGGGGCAGTGCCTTGAACGGATTCCTACCGGATTCCTACCTCAATCCCGCCGCGCGCCAGGGCGCATGGCGCTGTAGCCTTGCCTGTTCGCGCTGTAGCAGCGGGGCATAGCTGTGCAATTCCTGCGGCGCGATGTCGTAGGCGCGGCGAAAGGCGCGCGTAAAGCTCGATGCATTGTTGAAACCGAGCCCTGAGGCAATGTCCTGCACCGCCATGTCAGGAAAGCGCACCAGTTCATCGGCCGCCGCCCGCAGCCTGCGGCTGCGGATATAAGCGGCCAGGCCACCTTCATGCATGAATAGGCGGTACACGCTGGCGCGCGACAGATGCAGCGATTGCAGCACGCTGTCAGGGCTCAGGTCGGGGTCATGCAGATTGGCCTCGACATAGCGCCGCACCTGTCCGTACACCGCCGCCCGCACCGCTGCGCGGGCGTTGCCGGAGAGCCCCGCGTGCCGGCTGAACGCGGCGGCCAGCAGTTCGATCGCGGTGCGAAATGCCCGGTCTGCTTCCTCTTTGCACAGGCCTACGATTTGTCGATTCAGTGCCACCAGATGCGAGATCAGCACCCGCATCAGCGGTGTGGTGGCCTCAACCAGGCGGCCATGCAGCGAGGCGGCATCGGGGAAGGCCATTTCCACCAAGGCGCGCGGCACGAAAAACAGCAGCATGCGGCCATGAAAACTCCGGATGGTGCACGGCTGGTCCATGTCCAGCGCGAGGATGCTTGGCACGCCGTGCCACTGCGGCGCGTTCAGCCCTGGCTTGCCGCCCAGGAATTGGGCGGGCGCGCCTTCCAGGAACACGCTGAAGGTAATGTCGCGAATGTTCTCTGTCGACACGCGCCCCAACGAGCGCTCGGCCAGATTGGGGCTGGTGCGGATGTCGAAGAAGCTCAGATCGTCGATGGAGTAGCGAGACAGCGAGGCTTCGAACGTCTGCTCGCCTTGCGCCGTGGCAGGCCGGATATCGTAGACCGGGCTCATCCGCTCCTGCCAGGCCAGCAAGCTCTGGCGGGCGTCGCCTTGCACGCTGAAACTGCTGTGCGCGATGCCGGGCGCTAGCACGGGCGGCTCTGGAGGCAACAACAACCGGCTTAGCGGCATGCGCGCGGGCAAGAGATTGTTCGTGCAGGGGTGCGCATGGCTGATTTCCTTCCAGATATGCCCGCCCGGTGCCGGGGGATTGTCGATTGAGCGCTAGCCCACCCCGTGCGGGCTAATATGCGGCCAAGAGCATAACTTGTCCGGGCCGCCCAGGCTAGGGGGGCCGCCGATGGGGAAAACCCGGATGCGAGAGCTTGGCCGGAACCTGCCGATGGTCTTCAACGGTGCCTTGCCTACCAATCCCGCACCCGGCCCGTATCCGCATGCACGAACTGCTCCTGCGGATAGAAGCCCACGCCGCCGGCGCGCAGCGAGAGCGCGGCGTCGCGCAGGTCGGACAGCGCAACGCCGGGCAGGCGGATATCGATGGCTTTGCCGTCCATATGCAGGCTATGGCTGGCCACGCCGCCACCGCGCGTCTTGCGCAGCCGCGCATTGGTGGCGGGGCTGCGATAGCCGGAGATGACCTGGAAGGGGGCCGC
The DNA here is from genome assembly GCF_058802485.1 of Cupriavidus sp. GW822-FHT02D05. Taxonomy (NCBI): domain Bacteria; kingdom Pseudomonadati; phylum Pseudomonadota; class Betaproteobacteria; order Burkholderiales; family Burkholderiaceae; genus Cupriavidus; species Cupriavidus sp. GW822-FHT02D05. Next base: position 89,508 of record NZ_JBXAOE010000012.1, read on the forward strand.
GCAGCACAGCGTTTGCCTCAGGCGGTAAAGCAGCGCGAACAGTTGCGGATCGATCACGCCGACCTGGCCCGAGTAGTGATCGCGCAGGAAGCGATTGAGCGCGGCCAGTGACTCGGGCACGAACTGATCGCCGACGGCGTAGACCAAGGCGATGCGCTCGCCGGTGTGGGTGTGCTCGAAGGACAAGCTGCGGGCATCGGGCAAGCTCGCCAGCGCGGACCGGGCCGGCAACGGCAGCAGCGTGCCAGCCAGCACAAGCCCGCCGGCGTGCCGCAGGAACAGGCGGCGAGGATCGCTGGGCGGTTTGGTCATCGAAAGCACTCCCCTTTGGTGCAATTGCCCTATCTTGCCTGCGTGCTGGCCAAGGCGGAAGCCCGCAGGCGGGCGGACCGTTGCCGCAGCGCCTCGTCAAGCACGCGGTCCAGCCCATAGATATCCGGGAAGAAGTAGACGCGAGCGTCAGCCTTGACGATGGCCGTGCCGTAGGCAAGCACCACCGGCAAGGGCTGGCGCAGCCGCAGCGTGCTGGATTCTCCCTTCTCCATGGCCTCGCGGATGCGCGCCTCGGTCCAGCCGGGCGTGTCCTGCAGCACGAAGCCAGCCAGCGCCTCCGGCGCCTCGACACGGATGCAGCCGTGGCTCAGGTCGCGCCGGTCCCGCGCGAACAGTTGCGGGGTGGGCGTGTGATGCAGGTAGATGTTCTCGTTGTTGGGGAAGACGAACTTGATGTCGCCAAGCGCATTCATCGGCCCCGGGCGTTGCCGTATGCGCAGCTGGCCGCGCTGGACGGCATCCAGGCTGGCAGCCGACAGGGTGGTGATCACCTTGCCGTCGCCAGTGACGAACTCGAAGCCTTGCCGCTCGAAGTAGCCGGGATCGCGGCGCAGCCGGGGCACGGTTTCCGCGCGCGCGATGGACGGCGGCACGTTCCAGTAAGGACTGAACTCGATGAAGCGCATGTCCTCCTTGAACAGCGGCGTGCGCGTATCGAGCGCCTTGCCCACGATCACCTTCATTTCCGCCTTGACCTGGATGGCGCCGCCGTGGATTTCGTAGGCGCGCAACACGAACTCCGGCACGTTGACCACGATCATGCGCGGGCCCTCCAGCAGGGGCGTCCAGCGCAGGCGCTCCAGCGTCAGTTCGATCTGCCGTATGCGGCCGGCGAGCGGCGCGTTCAGTTGCGCGAACGTGCCCGCGCCGATGGCGCCATCCGCCTCCAGCCCGTGGCGGACCTGGAACGCCTTGATGCCCTCCACCAGTTCGTCTTGATAGCGTTCCGGGACTGGCGTGGCGGCGGGCAAGTCGCCTAGCGCGATCAGGCGCTGCGCCAGCACCGGCAGCCCGGCGTAGGCCTGCCCGGGCGCCAGCTTCCTGCCAGGCAGCGGCGGCAGCGGTGCCTGCCAGGCCGGGTGGCCTGCCAGCGCGCGGTAGCGTGAAAGCGCCGCGCGCAAGCTTGCGTAGAGCGGGAACGACGGCGCCGCCTGCCGGACTGCCTCGGGCAGGTCCTGCCCGGCGATGGCTGCGCGCAGGAGGCGCGACGGATCGAACTGCCGGTCCGGCGCCGGGGCAAATTTCTCGTGGATCGTGCCGGGATCGACCCGGCCGCCGTGCAGGTCGGCAAGATAGCGCTGCATCGCCGCTGTCAGCCTCTCGTCAAGCGAGGCGGCGGCTTCGGGCGCCAACGGCGGCCCGTCCGCGGCCTGGCCCAGCGCGCGGCGCAGGCCGTCGGCATCATAATCGCGGGGTTCCAGCCCGTCGGCCGTGGCGCCGTCGAGGATGCCGGCGGCCTGCCAGGCCTGGGCATTGGGATGGCCCTGAGAAAACCAGAGCGCTGCTGGCGCTGCCTGTGTGGCCAGCGCGAGCCCATGGCAACTCAAGGCCCATGCGGCCAGCAGGCCGGCCAGGACCCGGGGCGCGGCCACGCCGTTGCGTCGGATCCGGGAGGCGCCTCGCATCAATCCGCCCGCCGCCGGCATGATTCCCGTCGTTCAGCGCATCGTTCAGCGCATCGTTCAACGCGTCGTTCCCGGGGCGTCCTCATTCCTGGATCTCGCTGCGCACCATCAGCACCGGCTTGTTGCTCTTGTGCACCACGCCTTCGGACACGCTGCCCATGACCAGGCGCCGGAAGCCGCGGCGGCCGTGCGTGCCGATCACGATCAGGTCCGCATTCCAGCGGTCGGCTTGCTCCACGATCGTGGTGGAGATCTGCCCGGGGGAAACGGGCTTCTCGAGGATCAGCGTCGAATGCGGGATGCCGGCATCCGCCAGGCGCGTGGCGGCCGCTGCCAGCGCATCGCGTCCCGCGGCCAGGATGCCTTCCATCAGTTTGCGCGGGTCGTAGCTGCCCGCAGTGAAGAAGATATCGTTGTCGTCCGCCACGAAGAGCACCTTTACCTCGCTGCCGGTCGCCTTGGCCACCGTGATGGCCTGGCTCAGCGCAAGGTCCGAAGAGCGGCTGCCGTCCACCGCGAGCAATATTCTCTGGTACATGGTCCGTGCCTCCTGGCTGGATGTCGCCATGTTGCAATGTCGATAGGAAAGCGCGCATGGGAGCGGCCTCCATTAGCAGCTTAGAGGGCTGGGCACGGGGCGTATTGATGCACGTCAAGCGGCCTGGCGATGCGCGCAAGGCGCAGAAACGACCCGTTGCCCGGGAAAGCAGCGAATGCCATGATCTACATCAACACCGCGCTTGCCCGGGCGTACAAACTGGAAGCGTCGGCTGCAAGCTGCGGCGCCTGTCTTTTTTATCGGGAGGTACAAGATGTACAGCAAGATCCTGGTTGCCGTGGATGGCAGCGAGTCCGCCGATCGGGCGCTGGAGGAGGCTCTGCGCCTGGCCGCGGCGATGCACTCGGAACTCACCGTGGTGCATGTGATCGATAACAGCTACCTCAGGTACGAGGTCGGCTACATCGACCTGACAGACCTGCGTGCCGGCCTGCTCGAAGGCGGGCAGATCCTGCTGGACGAAGCCAAAGCCAAGGCGGCGGCAGCGCAGGTGTCATGCAAGACGCTGATGGTGGATGAAGCCCTGGCGCTGGGCGACGTGGCCAATGCGATCGAGCAGGTGGCGCAGCAGACCGGGGCGGAGTTGCTGGTGCTGGGCACGCACGGTCGGCGCGGCGTGCGGCGCCTGCTGATGGGCAGCGTCGCCGAAGCGCTGGTCCGGCAATGCCGCCAGCCGGTACTGCTGGTGCACGCGCCACAGGCTGAGCCGAGCGCCGGCGCAAAGCCGGCATCAGGCGCGCCGGTGAGGCCATGACCTCCACGTTGCCGGCTGCCGCCAGGCGGCGGCGCCTGGCATGCCGGGCGCTCGCCGCGGCTGCCGTGCTGTGCTGCACAGCAGGCTTGCCGGCGGCCGCGTGGGCGGGTTCAGCCGCCGACAAGCGCGTGCTGGATGCCGACGAGCTCGATGCACGCTGCGAAGCCGTGCTGGCGCGCCTGACTGCGCGCAACCCCGGCGCGCGGGCCCTGCTGGACAAGGCCAGCGGCGTGCTGGTCTTTCCCGATGTGCTCGCTGGCGGCGCGGTGGCGGGCGTGGAGCAGGGCGACGGCATGATGCATGGCGCAGGCGGGGACAAGGCCTACTACCGGCTGATTGGCGCCTCGCTCGGGGCGCAGGCGGGCATGGCATCCAGGGCCGTGGTGCTGGTGTTCCTGACCGGGCAGGCGCTGGAACGCTTCCGTGCCAGCCAGGGCTGGACCGTGGGCGTGGACGGGTCGGTGTCCGTCCTGAGCCTGGGCATCGGTGCCAGCGTGGATAGCAATACCGTGCGGGGCGATATTGTGGGCTTCGTGCTGACCAACGGCGGCATCATGATCAGCCTGTCGCTGGTCGGCACGCGGATAACCCGGATCGAGAGCTGAGGAGCCATCGATGGAAAAGATCCTGATCGTTTATTACTCGCGCACCGGCACGGCGCGCCAGGCCGCGGAAGAACTGGCGGCGCAATCCGGCTGGCCGCTGGCGGAAGTCGGCGACCAGGCCAGCCGCGCCGGCTTGCTGGGCGATGCGCGCTGCGTGCTGGATATCTTGTTGCAGCGGCATGTAGGCTACCGCTACGCCGGCCCGGCGCTGGACGATTGCCAGCGGCTTGTCATCGTCGCGCCCATCTGGGTCGGCCACCTGGCTGCGCCCATGCGCAGCTTCCTGCGCGACCACATGCCGCTGGCCTGCAAGACGTCGGTGATCTGCGTGATGGCCCGGCAAGGCGCTTTCAGGGCGGCAGAGGAGATCGCCCGCCTGGCCACGGAGCCGCCGTCGCCGGTACTGGCGCTGCGCCAGGCCGATGTGGCCAGCGGGGCGGCAATGCAGGCCCTGCGCGCGTTTGCCGAGCAGGTGGAAGCCGCCAACGGCCGCAGCGGCGCCGCGCAGCGGCCAGCATGGCTATCGCCCAAGGAAGCCTGAGGGGGCAAGTTTCCACGAACCGCCATCAGCCGGACAGGACGGTCTCGCCTATGCGCACCACATGGCGCCATTCATCGCTGCCCAATGGCTCCTGCGCGCGCCGCTGCCACTCCAGCACCTGGAGGTCCGCCTCTGAAGGGTCGCCGCCCTGGCGCGCGCGTGTGACGATCCGTTCGCGCAGGGTGGCCAGGCCGGCATTGCAGTCGACGATGGAAAAGGCAGCGCCCCGGCGCGCGGCCAGCGACGCGAAGCGCCGCCGCTCGGCGCGCGCGAGGAAGGTCGCATCGGCAATCATGGGGAATCCGGCGCCACTGCCTAGCCGGCAGATTGCCAGCAGCCGCCGGTAGACGCGGGCAGTGCGTTGCGCCGTGTAAAGGTCGCCGTGCGCGGCCGGATCGCCAGGTGCATCGGCAAACTGATCGCCCAGTTGATCGCCCAGTTGATCACCACGTTTATCGCCACGTTGATGGCCATGTGCAAGCGCAAGGCGCTTGCGCTCCACATCGGCGCGCACGCGCACCATGGCCGCGGCCAGCGCGAGCTGGTGGGCAACGGTGCTTTTGCCGCTGCCCGAGAGGCCATGCATGATAGTGATCGCACCCGGATTGCGCGTCAGCGCGGCGCTGGCCAGCGCGAGCAGATCGTTGCAGCGCATCTGCGCCGCCGCCATTTCCGCGGCGGTGCCGGTTCCCGCCGCGCTGCGCTGGTGGGCCCGCTCGAGCAGCACGCGGGCGCGCACCACGGCGCGCAGCGCCGTGTAGAACGGCAATATCGCCAGGCCGGCATAGTCGCCGCTGCACTCCAGATAGGTATTGATCAGCCAGTAGGCCAGGTCTTGCCGGCTGGCATGGAGCAGATCCATGAAAACAAAGGCGGTATCGCTGATGGTGTCGATCCAGCGTAGCCCGGCATCGAACTCCAGGCAATCGAATGGCGTGGGCTCGCCGTCGATCAAGGCGATGTTGCCAAGGTGCAGGTCGCCGTGGCACTCCCTGACATGGCCGCTTGCCAGCCGCTTGGCAAATGCCGGTTGCAGCGCCACGGCCCGCTCGCGCAGCAGCGCCGCCACGTGTGCCGCCGCGTCGGTGCCCGAGGCGAGGGCGGCAACGCCCGCCATGGCTTGTTGCGCCACCGCTGCGATCCGTGCCGGTGTGCCATGCCCCGTGCCGCCGCTGGCGACCGGCGCGGCCAGGTGGATCGCGGCAAGCCGGCGGGCCAGCGTCTCGACATGGGTGCCGGTTAGCCGGTTCGTCTGTGCCATCGCGCAGAACAGGTCTTGCTGGCGGAAGCGGCGCATCTTTACCGCGTACTCCAGCGCTTGGCCAGTACCACCTACCCGGACCTCCCCGGGGCCGGGTCCCCCCACGATCGGCACCACGCCGAGGTAGAGCGCCGCCGCCATCCTGCGATTCAGTTCGAGTTCGGCCTGGCAATCCGCCTTGCGGGCGGCCAGCGTGCCGAAGTCGACGAAGTCCAGGCGCACGGGCTTGCGCACCTTGTAGGCAAAGGGTCCGGCAAGGAAGACTTGCGAGATGTGCGTCTCGATGAGGCTGACCTTGCCCACCGGATGCCGGTAAGCCGCGGGTCGCATCAACGCTTGCGTGAGTGCCGCCGGTTCCATGCCGCGCTCTCCCAGGTGCCTGTCTCCCCGATCGGGCAGGTCATGTACCCATGCTATGCGCGTGCCCGGAAGTTAGCTTGATGCGGATCAAGCCGAGTGGCAACCACGCGCCTATATTGAAGCGGAACGAGGATTCGGCGCGGCAGGCCACGGGCGTGACAAGCCGGTGCCCGCAAGCGCCGGCAACCGGAGGCGGCGATGAAGATGACAGTTCCCCACCAAGGTGCCACGGGCGGCTGCGTGCGCCGGCGCGGCCTTGCGGCTTGCCTGGCGGCCATGCTTTGCGCTGGCTGCGCGCCGGGACCGGAGTGGTGGCGGCCGCCCAGGCCCAAGGCCGACTCGGTCGCGCCTGCCGCCTCGATGCATGCCTGGAATGCCATGCGCCTGTCCGATCCGTTGCTGGCAATCGGTGCCGTTGCCATCGAGGCGCCGCGCCAGCCGGCGCCCAGCCAGGTCTAGAGCGCGAAACGGAAATGACCGCTGTGCAGCACGATGTGGTGAGCCGCGGTCATTTCAAACAGCTGCTGCGCCACGCATTCGATATCCTCGCGGTGCCCTTCGAAGGCTTGGATGAGGTCGTCCGGCCGGTACGAACGCGCACCGAAGTGGTCTTCCAGTGCCTCCGCCGTGATCGCGTAGCTGGCCGGGATGCCGTCGACGCTGGCAGCGCACTCGAGACAGAGATCGGCCGGGCGATACGAGGGGATGGTTTTTGCAAAGACGATCTTGATGGTCATGGCATCGACCCCCGGGAAGAGAAACAAGGAAGGTGCAAACAGGACGGCGCAAAAAGGCAGGCGCAATGAAGTGCAAGGCGGAGCACGGAAAAGGTGAGCGCCGCGGGCACGCCGCGGCAGCTTTCTGCCAGTCTAGGCACTACGTTTGCAGCCGCAAGCCGAACCGTGCGCGTTTCCTGATCAACGTCAAGCCAACGTCAACCAGGCGCGCAAGATGGCGGGCCACGCGCTCACTGCTTCCACAAGGCTGGCAGGGGCGGCTTGCGCAACGGCGCCCGCCTAGATGCGGTCCAGCGCGTCAAGATCCAGCAAGGTCACGCGTTTGCCCTTGACCTCGATGAGGCCGTCGCGCTGGAAGCGCGACAAGGTGCGGCTGACGGTCTCGAGCTTCATGCCCAGGTAGCTGCCGATTTCTTCGCGCGTCATGCGCAGCGCGAGGTCGCGCCGGGAGTAGCCGCGCGCATGCTGGCGCGCCGAGATATTGAGCAGGAATGCCGCCACGCGCTGCTCCGCGCACAAGCTGGCGAGCAGCAGCATCACGCCCGATTCGCGCACGATCTCGCTGCTTAGCATGCGGTGCACGTGCTGCTGCAGCGAGCGCATTTCGCGGCAGAGCGCTTCTAGCAGATGGAAGGGAATGACGCACACCGCGCTGTCTTCCAGGGCGATGGCGTCGCAGGCGTGGTGCTCCGTGCAGATGCCATCCAGCCCGAGCGTCTCGCCGGTGAGGAAGAAGCCGCTGACCTGCTCGCAGCCGTTCTGGTGCGCCAACACCGTCTTGAACGATCCGGAACGCAGCGCGTAGATGCTCTGAAAGGCGTCGCCGGCCCGGTAGAGCGCTTCGCCGCGCCGGACCATGCGCCAGTTGTGGATCACGGTATCGAGCCTGGAGCGATCCGCATCGTTCAGGTTGCCGCCCATGCAGATGGCGCGCATGGCGCAGCTTGAGCAATTTGCCTTATGGGACACCGTGGCCGGCGGGGTGGGTTCCAGGGGCAGGAAATCCAGCAATTGGGGGCTGTGAAAGGCCTGGGGCATCGCCGCAGGCGCTTTCGCTTGCTGTTGCAGGTACGCTGACATGGCTGATTCCTTTGTCTCTGGTCTCTGGTCTCTTATCTCTTGCCCCTGGCCGCCCGGACTGGCCCCTGCTGTCGGGCGCGTTTGCCGCCGATGCCGGGCAAAGGCCTGCGCGCACTATGCCGCGGCGTGTTCCGGTGCCGCCGCCCGAGCGGTTATCTTCTGCGCCGCAAGGCGCAGCAGGGTGCTGCGCAACGCGTCGAATTCCATGGTCTTGTCGAAAAAGTACGACGCGCCGGCCCGCAGGCAAGCACTGCGCATTGGCGGCGCCGGGCAGTTGCTCAGGACGACCACGGTCGCCTGGCGGCGCATTCTTCGCAGGCCCTGCAGTGCGCTCAGCCCCGATCGGCCATACCTGCTCAGGCTGAGGATGACAATGTCGGGCAGCAGGATCTGCGCGGCCAGCAGTGCGGCACGTGGCTCGCGGGCCAGCGCGAGCAGTTCCACTTCCTTGATCGATCTCAGCATCCTGGCCTGCCGCGCGCCGATCAGGGCGGAGTCCTCGAGCAGCAGGACGGTCAGGCGTTCAGGAAGCGTCATGGAATCCATGCAATCAAGTATGGCTTGCGCCGTGATGGGCAGAAAGCAGCGGTGGCTGAGAGTGGTGTCGGAAAAAGGCGGGTCCCTGTCAGGCAATCCTGACAAAGGCCATCGGCTATTCGGACGATGGTATCTGCTACGCCCACCTCGCTATATTGCGAACACATCACAGAGGGCGTGTGCATTTCACTCAAATCGCCTACCTTTACAAGAGAGCCTCCGGCGATCCTCGCGGGATCCACGCAGGACTTGCCACCCTTCGGGAGCACTTCGCGACCAGCCATGGCGACCAACGAGCCTCCTTCACCGAATTTGCCCTCCACGCCGAAGACATCGCTTCACGCCACGCTTGGCGAACTGGCAGCAGGCGGCGCCGTGCTCGTGCTCCTGCTGCTGCTGGCACTGTGGTTCATTACCGTGCTTGCCCCCCGGCCAGGCGGCCTGGCCGCGCCGATGCTCGGCGCCTGGGGCCTGGCGGTGGCCGTGATGCTCTCCCTGATGCTGGTGCGGCTGCGGCGGCTGCGGCGCGCGGGGGAAGACAACCTGGCGCGCATCCAGGACAGCGAGGCTCGCCTGGCAGGGATCATCCGTTCGTCGATGGAAGCGATCATCACGGTGGACGAAGCGCAGTGCATCGTGTTGTTCAATCCCACGGCGGAGCGTCTTTTTGGGTACACCGCCGCGCAGGTAACCGGCCACCCCCTGGCGGACCTGATTCCGGCGCGCTTTCGTGTGGCGCATGAGGCGCACGTGCGCCGGTTCGGCGTCACCGGGGTCACGGATCGGCAGATGGGCCAGCAGCGGGTACTGCATGCGCTACGCCAGGACGGCACGGAGTTCCCCATCGAGGCCTCCATCTCCCAGACGCAGGACGGCGCCGGCAAGCTGTTTACCGTCATCCTGCGGGACACCACGGAGCGGGTGAGGGTGGAGACGGCCTTGCGGCAGTCGCGCGAGGAGCTCCAGCAACTCTCCGACCGGGTCCAGGCGTCGCGGGAAGAGGAGCGCCGCCGTATCGCCCGCGAGTTGCACGACGACCTGGGCCAGCGCCTGAGCGCGCTGAAAATGGACCTGGCTATCCTCGCCAGCGACCTCAAGGACGCGGGAACGGCGCCTGCCTTGCTGGACCAGGCCGCCGCCATGCACCTGGTCGTCGACGAAACCGTGGCTTCGGTGCGGCGCATCGCCGCCGACCTGCGCCCGGCTTTGCTGGACGAGCTTGGCCTGATCCCGGCGATCGAATGGCTGGCAAAGGAGTTCTCCGCCCGCTACGGCGTCAATGTCATCACCCATGCCGCCGAGGAGGAAGACGTCGGCGAGCACGCGGCCACCGCGGTATTCCGTATCGTGCAGGAGGCGCTCAGCAATGTCGTGCAGCATGCCCAGGCTGACCGGGTCGATATCGAGCTGGTTCGCCAGGACGACCATTTTGAGCTGACCGTACGGGACAATGGCCGCGGCAATGCCGCCGCGCAGCCTGCCGGTGGCGAGCGGGTATCGCTGGGGCTGGTGGGGATCCGGGAGCGCGCACGGCTGCTTGGCGGCACCGTAGCGACAAGGCAAGCGCCTGGCGAGGGCTTCTGCCTGACCGTGCGCTTTCCGTTGGCCACGGCCATAGACACCGCCCCAACCGCGAGCGAGGAGGCAAGCCCGTGATTCCCGTGATGATTGCCGACGACCACGCCGTGATGCGCGACGGGCTGCGCCACATCCTGAGCCGCGCGGGCGGCTTCGAGGTGGTGGGTGAGGCGGTGGATGGCGCCGCCGTGCTGCAGATGGCGCGCGACTGCAAGGCCCGGGTCATCCTGCTGGACCTCTCCATGCCCGGGCGCAGCGGGCTGGAGCTGATCAGGCAATTGCGCGTGGAGCAGCCCGAGCTGCGTATTCTGGTGCTGACCATGCACGCCGAGGAGCAGTACGTGGTGCGTGCGTTCCGGGCCGGGGCGGCGGGCTACCTGACCAAGGAAAGCGCGGCCACGGAGCTGGTCAGCGCCATCGGCAAGGTCGCCGCGGGCGGCACCTACGTGAGCGCCGCGATGGGCGAGAAGCTGGCCAACAGCCTGCAGGACGAGCACCGCGGGGATCCCCACCTGCGCCTGTCGGACCGCGAGATGGAAGTCTACCGCCGCCTGGTGCTGGGCGAGCCGCTGACCGAGATCGCCGCCGCCTTGTGCGTCAGCGCCAAGACCGTGAGCACCTACAAGATGCGGCTGATGGAAAAGCTGCGGTTGCCCAGCGAGGCGGCACTGGTGCGCTATGCGATCCAGCATCGCCTGTTTGGCGAAGGCGATATCTAGCCCCCGCGCTTCCCGCACTTCCCGAGCTTCCTGCGCTTGATCTGGGACAAAGTGCGGCCGGCGCGCTGTGCCACCATGAACTGGACCGGGTCTGCCAGCAGGCATGCTCGCCAATACATGGAGCACATCATGGACTACCGGACCGTGCTGGTCGCGCTCGGAGCGGATCCCGACTGCGCATCTCGCGTCAGGATGGCTGCCGACCTGGCCGCCTCTTTTGGCGCGCATGTCACCGGCGTCAGCGCCACCGGCCTGCGCCTGGACCCGGTCCGGGGCGCGGGCGATGACGTTGCGCGGCATATGGCGGCGTCGCGCGGCAGGCTGCTGTCGCAGGCCACGCTGCAGGGCGAGATACTGAGCGGCACCATGGCGGCGCATGCGCCGGGCGTGCCGTTCTCGCACCGCGTGGTCGAGGAGGAGACCGGCTGGGTCCTGGCGCAGGAGGCCCGCGTAGCCGATCTGGCGGTGATGGCTCGGCCGGTGGCAACGCAGGAAGTGCCTTCCCTGGGCGCCGGGGCCGCCGAGTACGTGCTGCTCAACGCCGGGCGCCCAGTATTGCTGGTGCCGCAGGCGTTTCGCCGGCTGCATGGCGGGCACGTGGCGATCGCATGGGACGGGCAGCGCGAAGCGGCCCGGGCCGTGGCCGATGCCATGCCTTTGCTGCTGCGCGCCAGCCACGTCACCATCATCGGCGTCTGGGACGATCGCGGCGAACCGCGGGCAGACTCGGAGCCGGTGGCCGGCTTGCGGCATTACCTGCAGCGCCATGGCATCGTGGCCGGCGTGCGCAACGTGCAGAAGGCGGGGCCCGTCGCAGCCAGTCTGCTCGACGCGGTTGGCGCGCTGGGGGCCGACATGCTGGTGGCCGGGGGCTACGGGCACTCGCGCATGCGCGAACTAATCATGGGCGGCACCACGCGCACGTTGATGCATCACGCGCCGGTGCCTCTGCTGTTGTCGCATTGACGGAGCGCGCCATGCAGCTGCAATTTCTCGGCGCGACCGACACGGTCACGGGATCAAAGTATGTGCTCGACACCGGCCGCAGCCGCGTGATGGTGGACTGCGGGCTGTTCCAGGGCTACAAGGCGCTGCGCCTGCGCAACTGGGACCGCTTGCCGGTCGATCCGTCCACACTGGACGCGGTAGTGCTCACGCACGCGCATATCGACCATAGCGGATACCTGCCGCTGCTGGTGCGCAACGGCTTTCGGGGGCGGGTGTTCTGCACCATGGGCACCGCGCAGCTGTGCCAGATCCTGCTGCCCGACAGCGCCCACCTGGCGCAGGAGGACGCGCATTACGCCAACCGCAAGGGCTACTCGCGGCATCAGCCGGCGTTGCCGCTCTACGACGGCGCGGACGCCGTGCGCGCCTTGCGCCGGCTCGACCCGTTTCACTACGACACGCGGGTGCGGGTGACGCCCGACGTGGAGGCGGAATTTCATCGCGCCGGACATATCATCGGCTCGGCCATCGTGACGCTGCACGTGGATGGCAAACGGATCGTGTTTTCCGGCGACCTGGGACGCCAGCAGGACATCGTGATGCGCGCCCCGGAAGTCCTTCGCGAAGCGGATCACTTGCTGGTCGAGTCCACTTACGGCGACCGCGCCCATCCCACGGATGATCCGCTCGACACGCTCGGCGAGGTCGTCAGCCGCACCATCGGCCGCGGCGGCAGCGTGGTGATTCCCGCGTTTGCCGTCGGGCGCACCCAGGCGCTGTTGTACTGCCTCTACAAGCTGCGCGAGCAAAACCGCATTCCCCAGGTGCCGGTCTACCTCAACAGCCCGATGGCGATCGACGCCACCACGATCTTCGCCCTGCACCCGGACGAACTGCGGATCGACCGCGCGGCCTGCGCGGCGGCCTGCCATATCGCCATCCTGATCCAGAGCATGCAGCAGTCCATGTGGCTCAACCGTGACCGCGCGCCCAAGATCATCCTGGCCGGCAGCGGCATGGCAACCGGCGGGCGGGTGGTGCATCACCTGGAGACCTATGGGCAGGATGCGCGCAATACGATATTGCTCTCGGGCTTCCAGGCCGCCGGTACCCGCGGCGCGGCGCTGGCCTCGGGCATGCGTGAACTGCGCATCCATGGCAGGCCGGTTGCGATCCAGGCCTCGGTGGAGCAGATCACTTCGCTCTCGGCCCATGCCGATGCCGATGAGCTGATGACGTGGCTTGGCGGCTTCGGCAGCCCGCCCCGGCAGACCTTCGTGGTGCATGGCGAGCCGTGCGCGAGCGACGCCCTGCGCCAGCGGATCGAGCGGGAGCTGCGCTGGGCGGTCACGATGCCGGAGTATCTTCGTTCGTACGCGCTGGATTAGGCAGGCATGGCAAGCGGTGGCCGGCGGCATCCCCGCCGGCGTCTCGGCGGCCTTTCAGCGGCATCTCAGCCGGCATGGATGGCCCGCTTCTGTGTAGCGAGCGCAGGCGACTTTGACTGGTGCAGCGTCAGGAATACCGTCCAATTATCTTATCTCAGTGCGCCAGTTGCCATTGGCGCACGATCGAACCGCTTCGGCTGCAACGATTTTCGGTGGGCATGGATGCCGACGCGATACCCGAAAACGATGGCGGGCCCCAAGGTGGCGCCCGGCCCCGGATAGGCGCCCTTCAGGACCGACGCCATGTCGTTGCCGCATGCGTAAAGCCCTTCGATGGGCTGATCCCGCGCGTCCAGTACGCGGGCATCGTTGTCCGTACGAAGTCCCGTGCAACTCGCCGCGTCGGCGGGGAACACCTGGACGGCGTAGAAGGGCGCGACCTGGACGGGACCCAGGCACGGATTAGGCTCCTGGTTCGCGTCGCCGTTGAAGCGGGAAACAGTACTCTCGCCTTTACCAAACGCGCTATCCCTGCCCATTGCCACGTCGGCGTTGTACAACTTCACGGTTTCCGTCAGCCCGGACGGGCTCACGCCAATCTTCTCCGCCAGCTCTCCGAGCGTTGTTGCACGACTCAGATAACCCGAACGTATGAACGGACGAAGATCGCGGCAATGCGGCGGGACAACGCCGACGCCATACTTCCGCACGAAATTGTGGTCGCAAATGAGATAGGTGGGCAGGTTCGACTTCATCGCATAGCCGGAGCCCAACATACCTTCCACGAAATGGTGATAGGAAGCCCCTTCATTGACGAACCGCGTGCCCGCAGCGTTGACGGCAATGAGCCCGGGCTTTGCCCGATCCAGATACAGATGGGGAAACAGCCTCCAGCCGCCCTGTTCATCCGGAACCCGGGAGACTGGTTGCCAAAGAAAGTCGCTGGCGTGGCGTTCGAGCGTGGCACCCACGCCTTGGGCAGCCATCAATGCGTCGCCGCGGACCGCTGAGGGGGTCAGTGACTCAAACGTCGAGGAAGGCAGGTTGGCCCGCAGCGTCGCGTTGTGCCCGATGCCGCCCGTCGCCAGCACGATGCCGTGCTTCGCACCGATCCGCATGGTCTGGCTATTGCACCGGACGACGACACCCGAGACACGGCCATCAGCTTTCTCGATCGACAGAAGTCGGGTGTCAAAGCGGATGGCCACGCCTGCCTTTCTCAGTGCATAAAGCATCTGGCCTACCAGCGCATTGCCCATTACAAGACGAGTCCCCCGGCGGTACGTGAGCAGGTCTCGGGTATAACGCAGTACGAGCTCCATCGAGCGTCGGAATGCGGCCCATGACCGGTACCGATTCAGCAGTGCAGCGACATCCGCCTTGTTGACCATCATGCCGTTGAGGACGAGAAAGTCTTGAAGCGGTGGACGCACCCGGTCAAAGTCATGCCCGAGTTTTCGCCCGTCGAACTCCGTTGGGGAGAGCGCTCTGCCGTAGACAGCGGCGCCTGGTTGATCCAGATAGTCGGGATGCTGGCCCGAACTGACGAATGCCAATCCGCATTGGCTCTCGAGGAAGTCGATGGCCGGATTGGCGCTCTCCAGGAACGCTTGCCGCCTCCCGAGACGGTCATCGGCGCCAATCAAGGCGTCTAGGTACTGGGCGCCGGCGGCGACGCTGTCCCCGAACCCGGCTTGTTGACCGTGACAATTGCCGGGAAGCCATAGCGTCCCGGCAGACGTCGCGGTAGTTCCGCCCACCTGGTGCGTCGCTTCGCAAATCAGCACGCTGAGCCCGAGATGGGCTGCGGTCAGGGCCGCGGTCATCCCGCCGGCACCGGCACCGCATACTACGAGATCGTAGTTAGACATAGTTGCAGAACTATCCAGTCTACTTTGACGACGCAAGCTGCCATTGCAGCAAGGAGAAGGGTGGGTTGGCGCGGGGGTGATGTTCGAAGACGCCGACCACTTCAGCGCCAATCACCACATCTTGCAGCGGATCTCCGAGGAGGTTGCCGACAATGCGTACATTGCCGGCGTCCGGGAGTTCGACCAGAACAGCAAGGTAGGGAGGACTTCCGTTCAGTGCGTCGTGGGAAGCGTGCCAAACGCGCTCCCAGCTATAGATCCTCCCTCGTGCTTCGACCTCTTGCCATCCGGGGTCAAACTGTAGGCATTGATGACACAGCCACTCCGGACCGAACTGCCATGTCTTGCAATGCTGGCAACGCTGAACCATCAACCGTCCTTCGTGCAGGCCATTCCAGAAGGGAGCAGAGAGGCCGTCCGATTCGGCTATCGGAATGGGCAGGCCTGGTGGCAGGTATGGGGTGTCTACGGTTCGAATCGTCATTGCGCAGCCTCCTCGGACGCCAGCAGCAAGTTACTGACGGGGGATACCATCGGGCCTCCAATCACGAGAGCAACGTCGTTCCTCGGAGCCTGGTTGCACGACGTACCTCGAATCTGTCGAACGGCCTCGAGCACTAGCTCGAAGCCGTGCATGTAACACTCGGCAAGATTTCCACCACTGGTATTAAGGGGCAGTTTTCCCGATGGAGCGATGAGGTTGTCGAGTGTCAGAAACTCGTTTGCCTCGCCGGGCTTGAAGAAGCCGTGTTCTGCCAGCGCCATCACGACGCCACCCGTGAAGTTCTCGTAGCTCTGGACAACGCCAACGTCGCTCGGTCCAATGCCCGCCATCCTGAAGAGGTCAGGCGCCACCGTGTCGAAGCTCGCACTGCCATACAAAGGGGAGTTGTGTGGGATGGCGCCAGTGCGGTGCCCGGAGCCAGAGGCGGCGCCAAGGACGTAGGCCGCCTTTCCGGGAAACTCTTTTGCACGCTCGGCTGACACCAGGATCAGAGCAGCGGCGCCGTCATTCTCCATGCAGCAGTCGAAGAGGTGAAACGGTTCGGCGATCCATCGCGATTGGTCGTACTTCTCTTTGCTGAGCGGTTTGCCATACATCACGGCCCTGGGATTCGACTGGGCGTGATGGTAGGAAGCCAGTGCAATTGCGCGCAACGCTTCCTGGCGAACGCCGTGATCGTGCATATATCGCTGCACGCGCATCGCGAATCGTTGCGGGGGCGCCAAGACACCGTACGGCATGAGGTACGCCTTCTCCCCAGAAATTGTATCGATCCCGGTCGTCCGGCCAAATCGTCCGAACTGTCCCTGAGCGAGCGAACGGAAAACGACGACGCAATCTGCGAGGCCGGCTTGAATCGAGGCGGCGCCATTAGCTACTGCGCCACAGCATCCTCCACCTCCACCGCCCCATTGCATTGTGGTCGCCCGTAGCCTTGGAAGACCAAGAGCCGCGGCAATGCGTGAAGGGTCGTTCCTGTCATCGCTAAATGACGAGAATCCGTCAATCTCGCGCGGGTTAATTCCGGCATCCTGGCAGGCGGCCAAAATGGCCTGAAGCGCAAGTTTGAACTCGCTGTCAGGGGATTTTCCGTGGCGGTAGTACTGACTTTCGCCAATGCCGACGACCGCGACTTGCCCTTTCAGGGTGCGACGACTCATTGCGGGTACTCCCGGGCGACGTTATGTTGGAGGGGGGGCATATTCGGAGTCAGAGGCGGATGTTGTACTTTTTGATGACGGGATTCCATTGACCGACTTCGTCCTGAATCAGTTTCTGCAGGTCGTCACCGCTACCACTGCGCGGTTCCACCTTTCTATCGGTGAGGATCTTGCGGACTTCCGGCTCAGCCACTGCTTTTGCAATGGCATCGCGCAGCTTCCGCTGGACTTCAGCGGGTGTGCCCTTGGGGACCAGGACGCCAAACCACGCTTGGCTCCTGAATCCGGGTACGTTTTCGGCGATGGCAGGCAAACCAGGGACGATGTTGCTGCGTGCCGGGCTGGCTATGGCGAGGTAGCGGACCTTTCCCGAGCCGACCAGTGCTGCGCCGTCAAGGCCTGTTACGAACGCCGCTTGGATCTGGCCGCCGACAAAGGCGGCCATTAGCGGCGCACCGCCGCTGTAGGGGATGTGCTGAAGCTTTAGTCCCGCCATCTCGTTGAAGTATTCGCTGGTCAGGTGTGACAGCGAACCGTTACCGACAGATCCAATATTCATGGAGGCGCCTTGCTGGTGGGCGAGCGTGAGGAACTCCTTCATCGAGTGAGCTGGGCTGTCGGCAGGCACGGCGAGAAACATTGGCGTGATTGCGACTGTGGAGATGGGCTGGAAGTCCTGAAGCGGGTTGTAGGGCACCTTTCGCATCAGTTGCACGACTGCGTTCGGCCCGGTGTTGCCGAATACGAGCGTGTATCCGTCAGGGGCCGACCGTGCGACAAGGTCCACCCCAATGGCGCCGCCGGCTCCCGGCTTATTCTCGACCACAACCGGCTGCCCCAGAATCTCGCTCATCGGCTTTTGGATGACGCGAGCCAACTGGTCAGTGCTCCCACCGGCGGCATAAGGGACGATGAGGCGGATAGGCTTGTCCGGGTATTCCTTGGCGAGAGCCAAGGAACATGAGACAAGCAGGGAGAGGGCGAGCGTTGCACTTAGGTGTGGTAGCCGGGGGCGCATGGTGTGTCTCCTTAGGTGCGGCTCAGTTGGCCGCTCGAGTCATCTGTCCAGGTAGCTGGACCAGTAGTTTGTCGCTCGATCCATATGACGAAAGATCAAGCGTTCTGCCTTCTGAATGTCTCGGTTGCGAATGTGCTCCAGCATCTGGTGGTGCTCGAGCGCCGAAGCTTGTCCTTGTGCACGGTCTTCAAATAAGACAGTCCGGCGCCGCGCCGTAAAGCGATAGAACGCATTAAGGGTTCTAACGAGCACCGAGTTGTGCGCCGCATCGACAATGGCAATATGGAAGTCGGTATCTTCCTCGGCGATGTTCCGACCCTCGGACAGGGCAGCATCGGTTCGCCCAAGGATGTCCTCCATTCGCGACAGATCACCGTCAGTCCGACGCTGGCATGCCAGACTCACGGCTAAGAGTTCTAGATGCGCGCGGACCTCCATCGTTTCGGCAACTTCGGTGGGCGAAGGTGTTGCGCCCATATCTGTCAGCAGAACCAAGGCCTCGAAACTACTGTCGCGCGACATGTGGCGCAGATAGATGCCAGAATTCGGCCTCGATTCAACGACCCGCAGCGCCACCAAAGTCGCCAGGGCTTCGCGGACCGAGTTGCGCGCCACGCCCAGGCGCTCCGCCAGGTCGCGCTCCGAAGGGAGTCGATCGCCAGGTTGCAGGCGGCGGTCCTGCAAGTAGGCAAGGATGCCTGCGATAACGCCTGAGCCACCTGTTGCGCGTGATTCAGCTGTTGCTTCCGCTGCGTGAGGCATTATGTTTTCCTGCGAGGCGCTAGCCATTTCAATCAATGCTCAAAGGTCCAGAACGAGTGTCTTTGACCGGGCACCCGAGCAACACACCATCAATGACTGGTTGGCCTGCTTTTCGTCATCGCTAAGGAAATCGTCCCGATGATCTGCTTTACCTTCGATGATTGTGGTCCGGCAGCTACCGCAAACGCCGCTGCAGCACGAATAGGGCACCGCAACACCGTTATCGAGCAGTACGTCCAAAATGGTCTTTCCAGCTTCGACACGCAACGCCTTCCCGCTTTGGCGCAGCACGACTTCGAAGCCGCCATCCGTCGCGGCATCCTGCGAGGCTGAAAATCTTTCGTAATGGACTGTCGCAGGGTCCCTGGCCTCGGTGACGGACAAGAAGTCGTCGATCATTCGAGTGGGGCCGCAACAGTACAAATGGGTGCCGGCGGACAGCGTAGCTACAGCATCGCTGATGCTGAGGCGAGGGCCAGATTCGGAATCATGGAAGTGGTGTACCCGCCCGCGGCCGGCATCGATTCTCTTAAGCTCGTCCGCGAATGCCGTCTCTTTTGGGGAGCGGCTCGCGTACATGAGTGCCCAGTCATAGCCAAGCGCGTCGAGCCTGCGAATCATGGACATGACCGGGGTAATGCCGATTCCGCCGGCAAAAAAGACGGCCTTGGATGCGCGCTCGTCGAGAGGGAAGTCGTTCCGAGGAGTCGATGCTCGAATCGTGTCTCCGACGCGCAGCCTGTCATGGGCCCATCGCGACCCGCCGCGACCGTTAGGCTCGCGCTGCACGGCGACCCGGTAGTAGACAGGATCTTGGGACGCCGCATTCGCGAGCGAATAGCTGCGTACCATTCCTGGCTGCAGGTGGAGATCGATATGGGCGCCGGGATGAAAGCCCGGCAAGGGCTTGTCATCTGCGGAAACAAAGTCAAACGAAGCGATTCTTTCGGCTTCGAACGTGATTCGCTTCAGACGAATCTCAATCAACGAGGCACTCATGCTTACTCTCAGATCGACGCGTTAGGGCGTGTAACCAAAGTCTTTGCCGGGTTCCGCGCGCATAACTTCGGCGCCGAGCTTCATCCAGTCACCGTCCTTCGGAATGGTCAACGACACAGCGCGCCAGCGGAATGACGCCGGGGCATTTGCCGAAGGAGGAATCTCGTTAGCATTGGCGAGCTTTTTCACCGCTTCGAGCAGCACGCGTCGGGTGCGTGCGACACCGCTGTCGCTGGTTCCCAAGTGTTCCTTGCTGCGGTCGAAGATCGGTGCAACGCCGGACTGACATGCTGCATCCTGGATCCACAGACCAGGCATGCCGGAGTTGTACGTCTGCACCTGGAGTTGATAGTCGAACTGATAGGCGTTGCCCCGGTTGTACTGGCTCCAGTACGTGTGGTACGGCGCGGTCACCGGGCGCTTCTCGAACGCAGCATCGGAATGGTGGCCCGTCTCCCGGCCCTTATGTCCGTCCTGGAACAGTTTCCGGGTCTTCTCGTAGAAGGGCTGGGAAGGGTGGTACGAGAACATCAGGCAAAGAGTGTGCTCGTCATCGATGGGAACCCACGCGTGGCCGCTCAGTTCGGGGAACTGAGACTGTGGGGGCACAAGCGTCCAGAACGGCATGAGGAACTGATTGACGCGGACATAGTTGTCACCATCCGCGGTCTTCCGACGTGCGCCAATGCTGACGCCGGCATCGTGCTGGATACATTCGAAGGTCGGACTCAAGTCTTGAGCCTGCTTCCATTGGTTGATCACGCCTCCGTCAACGCGGCCATGGAGGATGGCCGCGTGCGCCGAGTCGATTTCACCTTCCAAGGCCTGGAGCCAATTGCACTCCTGGACGCGCATGGAAACGGCGACCTGTTCCTCAGGCACCATGTTCCACTCCATGTCCGGGAGTTCCGGCGCCGCGTTGGCGTCGGCGCCCATATACGCCCACAGGATGCCGTTGCGCTCCTTCACTGGATAGGCCTTGATCTTCATGCGGCTGCACATCGGACTGTCGGCAGGCTCGCATGGCATTTCCTTGCACTGACCGCTGACATCGAACTTCCAGCCGTGATAGACGCAACGCAGACCTTCGTCCTCGTTGCGACCGAAGACCATCGGCGCACCGCGATGCGGGCAGGCATGGTCGACCAATCCCACCTTGCCGGCGCTATCTCTGAATGCCACCAGATCTTCGCCCAGTAGCCGGACCCGATACGGCTGGCCGCCAGGAGTGACGTCCGAGCCCTTGAGAAACGGAATCCAGTACAGCCGCATAAGCGCGCCCATAACCGTACCTGGACCGACGCGTACCAGCAGTTCGTTGTCTTCGCGAGAAAGCATGTGATATTCCTGTAATTGGTTCAACCAATTTGGTAGAACCAATTGTATTTCGCGGAGACCTCCGTGTAATCCGGGATAACCCTAGGGCGGCCTGCTGTTCTGTGCGGAACGCCGCGTGTCCGTGCGAGCGGACCGCCTTTCTCGCGTCTTGCTATGCCGCGTCGAACAAGACGAGTGCTGATACCCATTGACTATCCGCAGTCCATCTCACTAGAATAGTTTGGTAGAACCATTAAACGGACCAACCAAAGCGAAGCCGAGATGTGCGGGCAGTGCGGCGGCCCGTGGATGGCGGCCCTGCAGCGCTGTCTGTGGGCGGGACAAATTTGAAGCGGCAGAAGAGCGGCTGCTTGAGGAGGAGATAGACGTGTTTGACCAGGATCGGGTTGAGTCTTTGCCGCAACATGCGGCAGCGACTGCGAAAGGAAAGGGCGTCCTGGATGGCGTTCGTGTCGTTGATTTCACCCACTTTGTCGCTGGGCCGCTGGCGACGATGACGATGGCTGACTTTGGTGCCGACGTCATCAAGGTGGAAGCGCCCGTGAAGGGGGATGATTTCCGGTACTACCCGCCAATGGACCCGGAAATTCCGGCGCAGGGTGCCCCCTATCTGTGGACCAACCGCAATAAGCGCAGCATCGGCATCGACATGAAGTCGCCGGAGGGCCTTGCGCTCGCGAAGGCCCTGATTGCCGAAGCCGACGTCTTGGTTGAGAACTTCTCAACAGGCGTCATGGAACGCTTCGGTTTGGACTACGAGACCTGCCGCGCACTCAACCCTCGCTTGATTTACTGCTCGGTCTCGGCGTATGGCCGGACCGGCCCGTATGCGGATCGTCTGGGATTTGACCCGATCGCCCAAGCCGAAAGTGGGTTCATCTCAATGAATGGCTACTCGGACCGTCAGGGGGTCCGAACCGGCGCCGCGGTGATGGATATCAGCACCGCGATGATGGCCACGAACGCGATTCTGCTCGCACTGTTGGGTCGTGAGAAGGATGGGGAGGGGCAGTTTGTCGAAGTCGCACTCTTCGATACAGCCATTCTGATGACCGGGTTCGCGGCGATGCAGCATCTGACCACCGGTTACGAGCCTCAACGTAACGGGAATACCAGCCCTGACACGTGTCCCTCTGGCGTTTTTCACTGCCAGGACGTGCCGTTTTACATCAACTGCGGCAACGACGGGATCTTTGTCCGGCTGTTCGAACAGGTGCTCGAGCGCCCAGACATCGCTCATGACCCTGTCCTGTCGAAGCGGGCCAATCGTCTGGAACGACGCGATGAGCTTTTCGAGCTCATGGGAGAAGAGTTCGGCAAGCATCCGTGGGCCTATTGGCAGCCGAAGCTCCGTGCCGCTGGGGTCCCGAGTGGCCAAGTCAAAACGCTTGCGCAGGCACTCTCGTCGGACGAAGCCGCATCGCGGAACCTGGTAAGCCGGATCGAGCATCCGGTGAAAGGGTGGATTCCGAACATCTCCACGCCGCTCAGGCTTAGCCGCACGCCTGCGCGCGCAGCGAAGGCCGCGCCTGCTGTCGGCGCTGACACTGAGCAGGTGCTCAAGGATGTGCTCAAGCTCAATGACCACCAAATTGCTGAACTCACCGCCTCCGGGGCGTTTGGTGCGAAGTAAGACGTCTCAGCCACGCATATGACCAGAAACGTAGCCATTATTGGCGCCAGTGCTATTCCGGTGGGGCGCCATCAGACCGCGGATGACGCGGCGCTCCAGACCTTGGAGCACGAAATCATGACTCGCCTCGTCGTGGAGGCAGTGAAAGATGCGGGCGTCGACAAGCAGGATATTCAGAGCCTGGTGTTTACGCTTCCGCGTCCCTACACGCGTCAGAAGTACTTCCACACCTTCCTGATGGGCCAGCTCCGGTTGTCTTGCCGTGGCAACGTCATGGAGGTGATGGGCAATGGCATGACAGCGGCCTTGGCGTTCGATCAGGCTTGCAACGACATCATGCTGGGCAGGTCCGAAGTGTCGCTTGCGCTCGGCATCAACATGGAAAGCGCGGTTTCCGCCGCGGAGCACATGATGAGCAGCATGCGGACGACTGGGGATGTCGACTTTCACACGTCGGCCGGCTTTACACCCATTGCCTGGTACGCGATGGACGCCATGCGCTATATGCACGAACACGGTGCCACGAAGGAGCAGCTCTGCTCGGTGGCGGTAAAGAATCGCTTTCACTCGACCATGAATCCGCTGGCGCAATATCGCAAGCCGGTGACGCTGGAGGAGGTCGTCCAGCAGCGTCCCATCGTCGAACCACTCGGGCTCTACGACGTGCCGCCGCGTGGTGACGGTGCCGCCTGCCTGGTGCTCGCAAGCGAGGAAGTCGCGCGCGAGATTGGGCGGCCCTATGTACTTGTCAAGGGGCGCGGATTCTTCCATGACGGCAGCCATCAGATCAGCGACGTCCCGAATGACATGATCGCTTTCGAGTCTGCCAGGCAGGCCGCCACCACGGCCTACGAGCAAGCCGGCATCAGCGCGAAGGACATCGACGTCGCTGAGCTATACGCGCCTTGCACGATTGTTGAGGTGCTGGTGAGCGAGGCAATTGGGCTCATTGCCAAGGGCCAAGGGGCGCGGGCAGCGTTCGATGGCGAGACACGTCTTGGCGGCCGAATTCCCGTCTCGACCTCCGGCGGCCTGACGTCGCGCGGCCACCCGGCGTATGTCACGTCGCTCTACAACTACGTGGAACTGGCTGAGCAGTTGCGTGGACGGGCCGGGGCACGCCAGGTCAAGAACGCACAGTTTGGCCTGGCTACCGGCGAACTCGGCAACTACAACGCGGCCATGATTCACGTTATGGAGGCTAAGCAATGACCCTCGAAACACTGATTGTCGACGGCGAGCGTGCGTATCCGCCACGGGAATCCGAATTCACCAAGGAATTCTGGTCGGCGCTAGCAGCCGGCCGCTGGGTGACCACGCAATGCTGCGATTGCGGCAAGACAACTTTCCCACCAAAGCTTGTGTGCCCCCACTGCTGGTCGACCGAGATGGAGTGGAAGGCTTTCGGTACGCGGGGCACTTTGTACTCGTGGACGCGTATTCATGCCGCTCCCGCGGTGTTCGCTGCGGAGTCCCCTTATGCATGCGGGATCGTTGATCTTGACTGTGGGATACGTTTGGCATGTCGACTGGTGGAAGACCACGACGTGCCTTTGCAGATTGGCCAGGCGGTCGAGATGGTGGTTTTGCAGTACAAGGACGGTCCTCTGTTCGCAGCACGGCCCATCAGGTAATTAACTTTCTTAACCAGCATCAACTTTGGGTCATCCCGGTTTAGCCGCAAAAACGGTGGCCCATGCTGTTGCAAAACTCATAGTAGTTAGGAGATAACAATGTCGTTGATCAACACTGTCGGGCTGACTGAAGACCAGCGCATGATGCGCGAAGGCGTCCTGGATCTGCTCAACCGGGTTCTGCCGTGGGAAAAAGTCCGGAAGATGGACGAAGCTCGTGAATTCCCGATCGAGGCCTATGAAGCTCTGGCGGACGCGGGCTACATCGGGTTGTTCTATCCGGAACACCTCGGCGGCATGGGCGGCTCGTACCGCGACATCACTGTTCTGCTCGAGACGCTAGGGTACTACTACACTGGTATTGCCCAAGCGATTACGACGTCGGCGGTCTATGCGGGTATGCATATCGCGAAGTTCGGTACCCCTGAGCTGCAGCAAGAACTGATTCCGAAGATTATTTCCGGAAAGGCGAAGCTGGCACTTTGCATGTCCGAGCCTGGTACGGGCTCCGACGTGGCGGGGCTCAAGACCTACGCCGAGCCGACCGGCGACGAATACATCCTGAATGGCAACAAGGTTTGGATTACCTGCGGCCATGTGGCAGACTATTTCGTCGTCATCACGCGTACCGACCGTGAGGGCGGCCGCCATCAAGGTATCAGCACGCTGCTGGTCGATGCGAAGGCGCCAGGGGTTACCGTGCGCCCGTTGCAGATGCTGGGCCGCCGCACGACCCATGCAAATGAGGTCTTCTTCGACAATGTCCGCGTGCCGGCCAAGAATCTGTTTGGTGGCGAGGGTCGCGCTTGGAAGAACATCATGAGCTGCCTGGGTCTTGAACGCCTTGGCCTGGCTGCCATTTCGGCGGGTCACTGCTTTAAGATCACCGAGTATGCCCGAGACTACGCGAAGGAACGCGTGCAGTTCGGTAAGCCGATTTCCGACTTCCAGGTCATCCAGCACAAGCTTGCAGACATGCTCATTCTGTCGGAAACGGCGCGCCAGGTGGTGTACCGTGCTGCCGATGTGCTCGACGCCGGCCAGGCCGCGGTGAATGAAGCGTCGATCGCCAAAATCGTGGCTAGTGAAAATAACTTCAAGTGCGCGGACATCGGGATGCAGATCATGGCGGGTGCCGGATACTCGATGGAGTACGACATGCAGATGTTCTTCCGTGATTCCCGTGTGGGCCCCATCGGCGGCGGAACCAACGAGATTCAGCGCAACATCCTTGCAAAGCAAATGGACCTGTAATCACAGGCCCGGCGCAAGAAAGGACGCGAAAGCGTCCTTTCTTGCTTTCCAGGGGGCGGTGTCTTTGTGGCTCAATGCAGCCGCTGCCCGGAGGGATAGTTGAACGAGTCAAAGAAAGGTGGGGGCGAACTGGTGTTCGTTCCCCCACGTAGAAAGCCCGTCGGCCGATTGTCTATGGCAGGCGGGTGCAATCGGATTACTGCGGGCGCAGACGATACAGCAACGTCGTAATCATGGAGTGGACGACTTCGCCGCGTTGATTCTTGACCTTTCGGTCGAACGTCACGATGCCGGAAGTACCCTTGCTCGACATCTTCTTCTCAATGGGGGTAATCACGACGTGGATGGTGTCGCCGTGCTTGACGGGCAGATGCATGCGCCATTGGTCGTTGCCCAGCATGGCAATGATGGTGCCGTCATTGATGCCGCTGAGGCATTGGAGGCCACCTGCGATGGCTAGTACCAGTGGACCATGGGCAATTGGTTCTCCGTAGGACTGGGTCTTGCAGAACTCATGGTCGATATGGGGTGCATTGTGGTCACCGGACAGGCAGGCAAAGTTGACAATGTCAGTCAGTGTCACCGTGCGACGCGAGGTGATAATGGTCTTCCCGATCTCGAAGTCTTCGAAGTACATGCCGCGGGGCTTGCGTTCTTCAATTTCAGACATGACTCATTCCTTACCCGGCTCTGCACCGGCAGTATCGTTAGGTTGATAAAACTGAGGGAGGTGTTCTCGCACCACCGGGCCATCGATTCGCCAGGACCGGCACTGGTTAAGGTAGTGGGGGCGGGCGCCATTCAATGGATCCTCACCCCTGTGTTTGCGTTGTTGGGCTTGCCAGGTCAGAATGGCTTGGAACGCCGCCGTGGCCATGTTCACCAGCAGCTCTCGCAGATGTGTGCAGCTTTCGGTGCCACCCAGACGTTCATTGATCGTATGTCGCCAGCCGTATCCCATGCGCACGCCTACCATCGTCGCCAGACTTTTCTCAATCTCTCGGCATACGCGGAAGGGGACGGCCTTCATACGACTCACTATGTCTCGCACCGTCAGATCCTCGTCTACGACGAGTGCAATCAGCATGTGATGTACGGGGGTTCCCGCTGGAAGGTCGCCTTGCTCCGCCACTACCGTGTCGTAGCTACGGAAGTCCCGCATTTCTCCTTCGATCTCCCACAGCCCGTCACCGCGCCGGTAGCACCGGTAGTGCACTTGGCGCGTGTGCAGCAAAACTCGCTCGTTATTCATGGGGCGCCTGCTCTGGTTTTAATGGTTGAGCCATTGTATAGTTTCATCAAGGGTGGGTGCAATGGGCTTTGGTTGCTCAATCGTCAAGGCATCGTCTGGCTGGCCGAGCGTGGTGGGCGCGATGTACGTCCAACAGCCTGGGCATGGGCGACGCTCGTGCTACTCGAGCATTGGATGTTCAGGGCTCGCCACCATCGTTGAACCATTGGAGACTTCATGAACCAAGAGAGCACTTCGTCCACTTCGGGCCCACTTGCTGGATTGCGGGTGATTGAAATGGCTGGCATCGGCCCTGGACCATTCGCGTGCATGCTCCTATCTGACATGGGTGCGGAGGTGGTCAGGATTGACCGGAGCGATGCCAAATTGGGAGACCAGTTCGACATCGTTGGCCGTGGCCGCAAGACGGTACTCTTGGACCTCAAGAACCAGGCTGATGTTGAGACGGTGCTGGACCTCGTTTCAGAAGCGGATGTCTTGGTAGAAGGATTTCGCCCGGGTGTCATGGAGCGGCTGGGTCTAGGTCCTGCGGACACTCAGAAGCGTAATCCGAAGCTTGTGTATGGCCGTATGACCGGTTGGGGGCAGGACGGGCCGCTAGCCCACGCAGCTGGCCACGATATCAACTACATTGCCATTTCGGGCGCGCTCGCCGGCATTGGTGAGGCCGGGCGGGCGCCGGTTCCGCCTCTGAACCTGGTAGGTGACTATGGCGGGGGGAGCCTATATCTCGTCGTCGGAATTCTGGCAGCGGTACTGGAAGCGCGACGATCGGGCAGGGGGCAGGTGGTGGATGCAGCCATCTGCGATGGCGCGGTATCGCTCACGAGCCTGTTTCATACCCAACTTCTGCGTGGGCACTACGTCGAGAAGAAGGCCAGTAACATGCTCGACGGGGGTGCGCCTTACTACAAGTCTTACGAGACGTCTGATGGCGCCTACATCTCGGTGGGTCCCATTGAGCCAAAGTTCTTTGTATTGCTCTGCGAAAAACTGGGCGTGCCTGCCGAACTGCACAAGTCACAGAACGATCGGGCAAAGTGGCCGGCGTTCGAAGCCCACTTTGCCGAGACATTTCGCACGAGGACGCGCGCTCACTGGTGCGAACTTCTCGAGGGCACGGATGCGTGCTTTGCCCCAGTTCTGACGCTGAGCGAAGCCGGTCAGCATCCGCATCTTCAGCACAGAAACGCCTTCGTCTCGGTTGGCGGCGTCCAGCAACCGGCACCCGCCCCGCGCTTTTCTCGCACGCCTGGTGCCGTCCAGGGACCCGCTCCCAAAGATGCAGTCAAGCCAGCCGGCTTGCTTGAAGCTTGGCGGGAATCTTCGCGTACCTAAGCGACATGCGGCTTTGCACTGAGCGCCTGGCTCATAGGTGGGAAGGCCGCACGGGAAACACATAGAGGCGACGACCCGCCGAAAGGTTCATCATGAAAACACGCGTTACAGAGTTGCTGGGCACTGCCTATCCAATCATCCAAGGGGGCATGCAGTGGGTTGGGCGCGCCGAGCTAGCCTCCGCAGTCTCCAACGCAGGTGGCCTCGGCGTCCTGACAGGACTTACCCAGCCCACCCCCGAAGCGTTGCATCGCGAGATCTGCCGTTGTCGTGATATGACGGACAACCCGTTCGGCGTCAACATGACGATCTTTCCGACCATCAAGCCGCCGCCGTACGCGGAGTACATCGACGCCATTATCGAGAACGGTGTCGGTGTGGTGGAGACTGCCGGAAACAAAGCCCTCGAGTACCTTCCCCGGCTTAAAGCCGCGGGCGTGAAGGTTATCCATAAGTGCGTGGCAGTCCGCCATGCGCTCACTGCGGAACGTCTCGGCGTGGATGCTATCAGCATGGATGGTTTCGAATGCGCGGGTCATCCTGGTGAGGATGATATTCCGGGGATGGTGCTAATACCGATCGCTGCCCGACAACTCCAGGTGCCCGTCATTGCCTCCGGTGGCATTGCCGACGGGCGCGGTATGGCGGCGGCGCTGGCATTGGGTGCCCATGGGGTGAACATGGGGACGCGCTTTTGCGCAACGCGTGAAGCGCCTATACATGACAACATCAAGCAACGCCTTCTGGCTGCCAGCGAACGCGATACCAATCTAGTCTTCCGAACGCTGAAGAATACGGCGCGGGTGTTGAAGAACGCGGTCTCGGATCAGGTTGTGGCGACAGAACGGCGCCCAGGTGGCTGCGAGTTTGAAGATATCCGCGAACTTGTCGCCGGCGCGCGCGGGAAAGCGGCCTTGCAAGAGGGCGATCCGGATGGCGGGATTGTGACCGCCGGCATGGTGGTCGGGTTGATTCACGACATCCCAAGCTGTGCAGAATTGCTTGAGCGGATGGTTGCTGAATGCCGCGAGAGCCTGACGAGCGCGAGCGAGCTAGCCCTCGCACGATAGTCTGAGATGAATTGAGGCCGAGGACCCTCGGTCCCGGGCTGTGTTTGGAGAACTGGATAATGAGCAATCGAGAAGAGCAGGCAAGCGCCGTTTTGGAGCATCTTCTGTCGTCGCGGCATAGCTGCCGTGCCTTTCTGCCCGAGGAGGTCCCGCAGGACGTGGTCGAGCGCATTGTCTCGCTCGCGCAGCGGACCGCGTCATGGTGTAACGCCCAGCCGTGGCAGGTAGTCATTACCCGAGGTGCCGCTACCGAGCGCTTTCGGGAGGCGATGCTCGCGCCGTCGGCGGAAGACGACAAGCGCCCGGACTTCGAGTGGCCTCGAGAGTATCGCGGAGTCTATCAGGAGCGCCGCCGGGAATGCGGTCTCGCGCTATACGACGCCGTTGGGGTTGCGCGCGGTGACCGCGCGGCTTCTGCCAGGCAGGCTCGCGAGAATATGCGGTTGTTCGGTGCCCCGCACGTTGCCATTGTGACCAGCGACGACGCCCTATCTACTTACGGTGCTGTCGACTGCGGCGGCTATGTGGCCAACTTCATATTGGCCGCGACCAGTCTGGGCGTTGCCACAATTGCGCAGGCTGCGCTAGCCTCTCGTCCAGAACGAGTGCGTGACTGTCTCAGTCTGCCGCCGGACCGGCGCATTGTCTGTGGGATTTCTTTTGGCTTTCCCGACACTCGTCATCCGGCGAACAGCTTCCGAACCAGTCGCGCGGATCTCAGTTCGACGATAAAGTGGCTTGACGCCTAATCATGTGCTCTTTCGCGGCGCTGGACGCTGCGATCGGGACTTCGGCGCCTCCTCTTTCCCGGTAACGAGGGAGAGGTAGGCTTGCTGGAGTCGCTTGAGACTGGCCTCCATCTCTGCCACGGCGGCATCGGCGTCCTTCGCGTGCATGTGTTTCATGAAACGCTTTCGGGACGGCAACACGAAGGTGTTCTCATATTCGCCAATGCTATTGACGAACTTGGCCAATACGGCCAGTAGCCCATCCATCATGATGACCATGATGGGGTTGCCCGACATTCTGGCAAGCATGCGATGGAAATCGAAATGAAGCTCAGCGCGACGGGGGAAGTCACCTTCTGCTGAGGCTCGTGTTGCTTCGTCGATATTCTGTTGCAATGCTGCCAGGTCGTCGGCCGTTGCCCGACTGCAAGCCTCGCGGACGATGACGGACTCAAGCCAGATACGAGCCTGGGTGAGCTGATCTGGCGTGATGGACCCGACGTGGTACAAGTCCATAAGGCTGTTCGTGATAGCGAGGCCCGAGCCTTCGCTGATGAATGCGCCGCCGCTAGCACCCTTCTGGAGCCTCACCAGTCCAGCATGCTCGAGGGAACGGAGCGCTTCTCGCAGGGTATTGCGGGACACACCGAATTGCACGGCCAGAGCTCGCTCCGCCGGCAATCGGCTGCCCACCTTGAGTCTGCCCTCTGCAAGTTCCGCGCGAATCTGATCTGCGATCTCTTCGAAAGCTCTGGCTGAGCGCACGGCCTCAAAGCGAAGTCCCGTGGTGCCAGTGGGAACATCGGCGGATTTCAACGTAGAAGTGGTCATGGGCTTGCTAACTTAGTCGATTTACTGCGGCGGCGCGAGGCGGATGTGGTCAGGCGGCGATCTTCCGCTTGCGTGCAGGCTTCTTGCTCTCGCTTTCCAGGTACTCGCTGACGTGCCGCAGGTGAG
The DNA here is from genome assembly GCF_058802485.1 of Cupriavidus sp. GW822-FHT02D05. Classification (NCBI taxonomy): domain Bacteria; kingdom Pseudomonadati; phylum Pseudomonadota; class Betaproteobacteria; order Burkholderiales; family Burkholderiaceae; genus Cupriavidus; species Cupriavidus sp. GW822-FHT02D05. Next base: position 120,052 of record NZ_JBXAOE010000012.1, read on the forward strand.
TCGTCATTGCCTGGCAAGCCCCCACGGCATCACGCTGCCGCAAACTCGCCATTACCTTGCGACGTACCTGCATGATGTCCCGTCGCGGCTCTGGCGCAATCTGTGCCAGCAGCTTCCGAATGATTTCCGACAGCGCATCGACCATCAATACGATGACAGCGTTGTGTGTGGCCTGAGCGATGAGCCGGTAGAACTCGATCACGGACTTCGTATTCCGCGAGCCACCACCATGACGGAACAGCTCGGTGTGATACGTCACGTCGGCCTCGATTGCGTCCAGCTCTTCCTCGGTAGCGCGCTCGCACGCCAAGCGAAGGGCCACCGTCATCAGCTCGATGCGAGCTTCTGTAACGTTCGCAATCGAAACCTGGCCGAGCGACACCAAGTCCTGGACTGTCTGTGTCAGCCCGGTCGTCGTGCTACCACTACGGATGAAGAAGCCCCCGTTGATGCCGGTACGGGCTTCGACAACACCCGCGGCTTCCAGACTACGCAATGCTTCGCGTACTGCGCTGCGGCTCACGTTGAACTGCTCGGCCAACTGGAGTTCGCCGGGGAGCCGGTCGCCGGGGCGCAGGTCGCCGCTTGCGAGTTGTTGGCGGATTTGATCGCTGACCGCCTCGAATGCTCGCCTCGTGCGCACGCGCTTGAAGATGGGACCCGCCGGGTTCTCTTCCGGTTGGCTTGGTACGGCAGGTTTCATTTTCGTCGGCATTTTTATGTGTCTTGCATTGGATCAACCTCTGCACCTATGGTACCAGAGAGTGGGTGCTTAGTAAGCCACTCGAAGGGTTCCTCCACTTCTGTGTTGCGCCGCGGCGCTGCGGCGATCCCGGTCACAATCTGCTTGCCTTAAGTACAATGGTTGAACCAAAATAACACACGTGTTCGCACGGCGCGAATTTACGTTGGAGGAGCAAGAGAATGGATCTACGACTGTCGCCTGCAGAGCAGGCGTTTCGTGCGGAGGTGCGAGCCTTCATCGCAGACAGACTGCCCTCGGAAATGCGCGCGCGCTTGCGCGCTGGGCACCCGCCGCGGAAAGAAGACACCGTGAAGTGGCAGCGCATCCTCAATGAAAGAGGTTGGGCCGCACCGCACTGGCCGAAGAAGTATGGTGGCGCGGAACTGGGGCAAATGGAGCGTCTCATCTTGATGGACGAGTTGTACCGCGCACCTGCTCCGCTGCCGCAAGTGTTCAATGTGACGATGCTTGGACCGGTGTTGATGCGTTATGGAACTCCGGAACAATGCCAGCATTTCTTGCCCAAGCTTGCCAATCTTGATCTGTGGTTCTGCCAAGGCTTTTCAGAGCCAGGGTCCGGTTCGGACTTGGCTTCGTTGCGTACTGCAGCGAAGCGTGATGGTGATCATTACGTGGTTAGCGGGCAAAAAATCTGGACCACGACTGCCCACTGGGCTGACTGGATTTTTGCGCTCGTTCGGACCGACCCCGAGGCTCGCAAGCAAGAGGGCATTTCCTTCCTGCTCATTGACCTGAAGTCGCCTGGCATCACGGTACGCCCGATTCTTTCCATCGACGGCGATCATCATCTGAACGAAGTCTTTTTCGACGACGTGCGTGTCCCGGTGGCCAATCTCGTCGGTGAAGAAAACAGGGGGTGGGACTGCGCCAAGTTCCTCTTGGGCAACGAGCGCACGGGGATTGCGAACGTCGGCTTGTGCCGTGAGCGGCTGGATTTTGCACGTGAGGTGGCGAGCAAAACCCCTCAGGGTTCGGGAAAACTCCTTGACGATCCGAAGCTGCGCACGGAATTCGCAGCGCTGGATGCGGAGATCCGGGCACTGGAGGTAACAAACTGGCGCTTCCTGCTGACACCGAGCGCTCAGGCGGAACTGCCCGTATTTGCGTCCGTTCTCAAGTTGAAGGGGGTCGAGCTGCAGCAGGAAATTAACGCGCTCCTGGCTCGCCTCGCTGGTCCGTTGGGCGTGGAGAAACGGGGCAAGGACGATTTGGTGTACGGCCCGCTTGCTCCCCGCTACTTCTACTCGCGTGCCGCCAGCATCTACGGTGGTACCAGCGAGGTGCAAAAAGACATCCTGGCCAAAGCCATTGTGGGATAGGGAGACAAACGTGAATTTCGAGTTGAACGAGGATCAACGGGCCGTACAGGACAGCCTCCGACGGTTGCTTGCGGACCGTTATGTATTCGAGAGTCGTCGTGTTGTTGCCGAGAGTGGCAAGGGGCACGACGAGGAAACCTGGGCCGGATTGTCCGAGCTGGGCCTTACCGCGCTGCTGGTGCCGGAAACGCTGGACGGCTTTGGCTGTGGGGCGGTCGATCTCTTACCGCTGATGCAGGAACTGGGCGCAGTGCTGTGCCTGGAGCCGCTCCTCGCAGCCAACGTGCTGCCTGTCACTGCTTTGAAGATCTTTGATGCCGAGGAGTGCTCAAAAGATGCGCTCCGAGAGTTGGCAACGGGCGAGCGCAAGCTTGCGTGGGCGCATGAAGAAGCCGCGCGGCGCCACGCGCCTTGGTGGATCGAGACCACCGCCTCGGAAGAGGGTGGGAAATGGATTCTGAACGGGCGTAAAGTCAATGTACTGGGTGTCGGCCAGCCGGACCAGTACATTGTGAGCGCACGAGTCCGAGGCTCGCCCGCGGATCCTGACGGTTGTGCGCTGTTTTTCGTCGAGGCCCGAGAGGCGGGGCTGGACGTGCGTGGCTTCCGGCTGGTGGACGACACGTCGGCGAGTGAGCTCGTGCTTCGCGGGGTGGCAGCAACGCCCATCGGCGACCCAATGGATGGCCGACGTGCCCTCCAGGCGATTGACAGCGCCGTGTCCATCGGCATCGCGGCGAGCTGCGCCGATATGGTCGGGGCGGCGAGCGCTGCATTCCGGCTGGCAGTCGACTACCTGAACACTCGCAAGCAATTCGGCCGGTTGATTGGCGAGAACCAGGCCTTGCGCCATCGGGCCTCCGAGATGCTTGTCAGTCTGGAGCTGGCAAAAAGCATGGCGATGGCCGCAGCGGTGGCCGTTGATGACCCTGACTCGGAAGGCGCCGCACTGGATTCGCACCGCGCCAAACTCTCCGTGGCCAAGCATGCCCGGGCCGTGGCACATGGCGCGATTCAATTGCACGGCGGCATCGGCATGACCGAGGAATACGCAGTTGGTCACTACCTGCGCCGTATCCATGTGATGGACCAACTCTTCGGCGACGGCGACGCGCATGCATCGAAGTTGGCGTCGTTGATTCACGCATAGTAAAAGACTGAAACGAACGGAGTGAGACAAAAATGAGCGAAGCTACCATCTACCTGGATGGACGTCCCAAGGCCCGCGAAGCGGTGTTGCAGCAGGCGCTGCGTGCCGCGACCGGTTTTGACCAGATGGGGATCAAGGAAGGCGACACCGTCGGCTTGCTGCTGCGCAACGACTTCGCATTCTTCGAAGTGCAGCAGGCTGCAGCAGCAATTGGGGCATATTCGGTACCGTTGAACTGGCATGGCAAGGCCGAAGAACTGCTGTATGTCCTCAACGACTCAAAGCCGAAGACCCTGGTTGCTCATGCTGACTTGCTGGAGCCGCTGCGGGAGCAAATTCCGGCGGGCATTAAGGTGTTTGTGGTCCCGACCCCGCCGGAAGTGCAGGCCCGCTACAAGATCAAGGATGAGCTGACGCAGCCTCGAGAAGGGGACACCTCGTGGGAGGCATGGTGTAGCCAGTTTGCGCCGTGGGAGCAGCCTGCCAAGCGCGGGCGCGCCACGATGATCTACACGTCGGGCACGACCGGTCACCCTAAAGGGGTCAAGCGTGATCCGGCGACACCCGAGCAGGCCCAGGCCTATGTGAAGCTGATTGAGCGTGTCTACGGCTTGACGCCGGGCGTGCGCTCACTAGTCACCGGGCCGCTGTACCACGCATCGCCGAATGCATACGGACGACAAGCCATACTGGCTTCCGAGGTGCTTGTGCTCCAGTCGAAGTTCGACCCGGAAGAAACGCTGGCGGCCATCGACAAGTACCGCATCACCAATGCGGTCATGGTTCCGACCATGTTCGTCCGCATTCTGAAGCTCCCCAAGGAAGTCCGCGACCGTTACGATGTGAGTTCGCTGAAATGGGTGACGCATACTGGTGCACCGTGCCCGCGGGAAGTCAAACAGGCGCTCATGGAGTGGTGGGGCCCCATCATCTATGAAACATACGGCGGCACTGAGGTTGGCACGGCAACACTGGCGACGCCGGACGACTGGCTGAATCATCCTGGCACGGTCGGCGTGCCCACGCCAAGTACACAGATCGCGTTCTATGGTGAGGATGGAGCGCCGGTGGAAGACGGATCCCCGGGCGAGATCTACATGCGCGTACCGGCCTACGCGGATTTCACCTATCTGAACCACGAAGAGAAGAGGAAGAGCGTCGAGCGAAATGGTCTCATCAGTGTCGGCGATGTCGGCTATCTAAAAGACGGCAGGCTGTATCTGTGCGACCGGCGTTCGGATATGGTCATCTCTGGAGGCACCAACATCTATCCGGCCGAGATTGAGATGGTGCTTACGCAATGTCCGGGCGTTCATGATTGCGCGGTCTTCGGGATCCCCGATGAGGACTTTGGGGAATCGCTGGCTGCCGCCGTGGAACTCATGCCTGGTGTCGAACTCAGTGCAGCCGAAATTCAGAAATACCTCGAGTCGCACCTAGCTAAATACAAGGTCCCTAAGCGCATCGACTTTCACGCATCCCTGCCGCGGGAGGATAGCGGGAAGCTCTTCAAGCGGCGACTGCGGGATCCCTTCTGGCAGGCGGTCGGCAGAAAGATCTGAGCCTAGGCCGGCCCGGCTCAAACGGGACGGTTTCGCTGGCCCTTTCGTGTCGCGGGAGCTCCCTTTCGGTCGGGGGGCTCCTTTTGTCGATTACGCATTGGCTCGTAAAACTTCCGCCTGTCGAAGAGCCGAGATTTCCTCCTCACTGAAACCCCATTCCAGCAGCACGGAGCGGTCCAAAGAATGGTTGTGAGTGCGTCAGAACTTATCAATGGTTCTGCCAAAAAGCAAACGGAGCCTGTTCCAGGACACAGAGCATGGGACGGAGAGGGCGCAATCCACGTGACGCGACGCGTCGGACAGCGAAATCCCGTTGACGCGGCTACGCCATCGAAATATCATTGGTTCAACCAAACAAAGGAGACTGAGATGTCGCAGATTGTGTCGTTGGAAGGCCGCACCATTATCGTGACCGGCGCCGCCCAAGGCATTGGTAAGGCCGTCGTCGAGCTCGGCGTCGAGTTGGGTGCAAACGTCGTTGCCGTCGACCTCAACGGAGAGGGCCTGAATGCAGCCCTGGCGTCGTTGCCGGCGGAGCGCGTGATGGCGGTAGCCGGGAGTGTCGCGGACTCTGCGCTCGCGACCCGTGCGGTCTGCGACGCAGTTTCGCGATTCGGTGCCGTGCACGGTCTCGTCAACAATGCGGGCATCATTCGTCCGGCAATGATCGACAAGATGACCGACCAGCAGTGGCAGGATGTCATCGACGTACACCTTACCGGTTCCTTCTACTGGACGCGAGCGGTTGGGCAACATATGGTCGCGCGATCCAAGGACGGCGACAAGTCCGGAGGCTCTGTGGTAAATATTTCCTCGGATGCGGGTCGAAAGGGCTCCATTGGTCAAATCAACTACTCGGCGGCAAAGGCAGGTCTGCTGGGTATGACGATGACCGCTGCACGGGAATGGGGGCGCTACAACGTCCGTGCCAACTCGGTCTGCTTCGGCGTGGTCGAAACACCCATGACCGAGGTTGTCCGCGGCGAGAAGTTCCGCGACAACATGCTCGCCCAGATTCCTCTGGGCCGCTGGTCGACGCCGGAGGAAGTCGTCAAAACGGTGTGCTTCCTGCTTTCTGACGGCTCGAGCTATGTCACGGGCCAGCATCTCGGTGTCAACGGCGGGTTCCACATCAGCCTTTGATCATGACGTCCGGCGATATCCTCGTCACCGACCCGAATGCTGTCGATCGCCTGGCGACCTACGTTCGGGAGCGTGTCGCGCCATTTACTGGCGCGCTGGAGCTTTCGCGGGTGCAAGGCGGGCAATCCAGCCCGACCTACATCGTGGAGGCGGGTAGCAGGCGTTACGTGCTGAGGCGGAAGCCATCCGGCACGATTCTGCCGTCAGCCCATGCCTTCGAGCGCGAATTTCGGGTCATGCAGCGTCTGGTGGACACGGACGTGCCGGTTCCCCAGGTTCGCGTACTTTGCGAGGATGTCGCCGTCATAGGGAGTGCCTTCTACGTGATGGATTATGTGGAGGGAAGAATCTTCGACGACCAGACCATTCCTGAATTATCCCCGACCGAGACCCGAATCATTGCCGTCCTGGATTGGGAATTGTCCACGCTCGGGGACTCGCTGGCTGATTTGGCGTACCACTGCATGACCTGGCACCTTGGCCTCGGGACCCATCGCACCCTTGCGGGTGTCGATGTCGGGCCTCTCGGAATCCCTACCGAGCGCGAATACGTGGCGATGTATTGCAAGAACGCTGGGCTGGACGAAAGCGAAGGGATCTCGCGTTGGAACTTCTATCTGGCATTCAACATGTTTCGCCTTGCGGCAATCCAGCAAGGGGTGGCGCGTCGGGCGTTGGAAGGGAATGCGGCCAATGGCAACGCGCCAAAGGTAGCCGACCGGGTAACCGCCACCGCGCAGACCGCGCTGTTGATGGCGGAGCTGGACGGTCTCCGGCGCACGTAAAGATAGGTTGCCGGTTTCACTTTGGTGAGGATCAGTATGAGCGACAGTGAAGATGTCAAGCTGACATATGAAGGCGGGGTGGCCATTGTCACCCTAAACCGGCCGCGTGCCAAAAATGCGCTGGTGCCTGCCATGGCGGATGCCATGACGCAGATGTTCCGATGGTTTCGTTCGGATCCGCGGGTACGCGCAGTGCTGCTGACGGGCGCAGGAAGCGATTTCTGCTCCGGCGGCGACGTCAAGGGGATGGGGAGCGCAAGCCAGCGGAATCCGGAGGAGCGCCGTGAGGGGCTGAATGCTTACAGGGATCTCGTCCTGGCCATATCGTCTCTCGACAAGCCCGTTATTGCGGCAGTCGACGGCGTCGCGTATGGCGGTGGACTGAGCCTTGCACTCCTGGCGGACATCGTTATCTGCTCATATCGCGCCAGGATGTCGGTTGCCTTTCATCGTGTCGGCCTCGTACCAGACAACGGGGCCTGGTACACGTTGCCGCGCATTGTTGGGCTCCAGCGTGCGAAGGAGCTAGTGTTCTCTGCACGGGAATTCCACGCAGACGAGGCGAAAGAGATGGGGCTGGCCATGGAAGTGGTGGCCCCGGAAAGACTGATGGCGCGCGCACTGGAGCTTGCGCGCAGTTTCGAAGGTGCCTCAGCCACAGCGGTGAGCCTGTCCAAGCAGGCTCTACAGAAGTCGCTGCAATGCGACCTGGAGACCATGCTGAATCTGGAGGCCGCAGGCCAGGCCATCGCCGGTGGCAGTGACTACGCACGTGAATCGGTTCGTCGGTTTGCGGCCAAAGAGCCAGCGCAATTCCGTTGGCCTGCGTTGCCAAAAAGTGAGTACACGCATGATTGACTACGATAAGACCAAAGCCTGGCAGTCGGGCGATGTTCAGCACCACTACACTGAGAAAGATAGCATTCTCTATGCACTCGGCTTGGGGATCGGCGCCGATCCGCTGGACGCGCGACAACTGCAGTTCGTCTACGAGAAGAATCTCGTCACCTTGCCGACGATGGCGGCAGTTCTTGCCTCGCCGGGTTCCTGGATGCGTGACCGCAAAGAGCTCGGAATCGACTTCCTCAAGCTGGTTCATGGTGAGCAGGGCGTGACGTTGCACAAGCCCCTTCCTGCCTCCGGCTCCCTGATCGGACGCAGTCGCGTGGTACGGATCGTGGACAAGGGCGAAGGGAAAGGCGCAGTGCTGCACGTCGAGAAAACTTTGCATGACGCAGCGACTGGCGAGCAGTTTGCGACAACGGAACAAGTGCTCTTCCTGCGCGGCGACGGTGGATTCTCCAAGAACGGAGGCGGGGACGAAGCCGCGCCTGCCTCGCCGTCAACGCCCGAGACTGCGCCCGAAGTTACGGTGGAGCTGCCGACGCGACAGGACGCGGCGGTACTTTATCGCCTGTCTGGTGACCTGAATCCGCTGCACATCGACCCTGCCGTCGCCGCGAAGGCGGGCTTTGCGCGCCCCATCTTGCACGGGCTGGCAACCTACGGCAACGCGTGTCACGGCATCGTCAAGGCCTTCTGTGGGTATGACGCGAGCCTGCTCCAATCCATTCGCGCGCGTCTCACCTCACCGGTGTATCCCGGAGAAACTCTCTTGCTCGATTGTTGGAAAACCTCGAATTCCGAAGTGGCATTCCGTGCGCGGCTGAAGGAGCGAGATGTCATTGTCCTCGCGAATGGCAGGGCCGTGCTGGCGGGTCGCGCATAAGGAACGACTCCCCGTGGCATAGATGGAAGCGAGCGGGGCCGTCACACAAGTTAAACGAAGTCTGATAGGTGAAGCAGTGAAGATACTTGTCGCAGTGAAGCGAGTGGTGGACTCCAACGTCAAGGTCCGCGTGAAGTCGGATGGTTCGGGCGTCGACTTGGCCAACATCAAGATGAGTGCCAATCCCTTTGATGAGATCGCAGTCGAGGAAGCCGTGCGTCTGAAAGAGGCGGGGGTGGCGACGGAAGTGGTCGCGGTTTCTTGCGGAACGTCGCAGTGCCAGGAAACCCTGCGTACCGCGATGGCCATCGGTGCCGACCGCGGCATCCTGGTGGAATCGAATGAAGACCTGCAGCCGCTGGCCGTGGCCAAGCTGCTCAAGGCGCTGATCGACAAGGAACAGCCGAGCCTGGTGATCCTGGGCAAGCAGGCCATCGACGACGACTCGAACCAGACCGGCCAGATGGTGGCCGCACTGGCCGGGCTGCCGCAAGCCACGTTCGCCTCGAAGGTGGTGGTTGCTGACGGCAAGGCGTCGGTCACGCGGGAAGTGGATGGCGGTCTGGAAACCGTGTCGGTCAAGCTGCCGGCCGTGGTGACCACCGACCTGCGCCTGAACGAGCCGCGCTACGTGACGCTGCCGAACATCATGAAGGCCAAGAAGAAGCCGCTGGAAACCGTCAAGCCGGAAGACCTCGGTGTCGACGTGAAGCCGCGCCTGTCCACCGTCAAGGTCGTCGAGCCTGCCAAGCGCAGCGCCGGCGTGATGGTGCCGGACGTTGCCACGCTGGTGCAAAAGCTGAAGTCTGAAGCCAAGGTTATCTGAGCGCGGGGAGATAGAACATGACTGCACTTGTCATTGCTGAACACGACAATCAATCGATCAAGGCCGCCACGCTGAACGCCGTGACGGCAGCCGCCCAGTGCGGCGGCGATGTCCACGTGCTGGTGGCCGGCTCGAACGCCAAGGCCGCTGCCGACGCCGCCGCGAAGATCGCCGGCGTGGCGAAGGTGCTGCTGGCCGATGCGCCGTACTTTGCCGACAGCCTGGCCGAGAACGTCGCCGAGCAGATCCTGGCCATCGCCAGCGACTACTCGCATATCGTCGCGCCGGCCACCGCCTCGGGCAAGAACATCCTGCCGCGCGTGGCTGCCCAGCTCGATGTGGCGCAACTGTCGGACATCACCAAGGTCGATTCGCCCGACACGTTCGAGCGTCCGATCTACGCCGGCAACGCGATCGCCACGGTCAAGTCGGCCGACAAGATCAAGGTGATCACCGTGCGCGGCACGGCGTTCGACCAGGCTGCGGCTGAGGGCGGCTCGGCCAGCGTGGAAACGCTGCCGGCGGTTGCCGACGCGGGCCTGTCGCAATTTGTGTCGCGCGAGCTGACCAAGAGCGACCGTCCGGAGCTGACCGCCGCCAAGATCATCGTCTCGGGTGGCCGCGGCGTGGGGTCGGGCGAGAACTACACCAAGGTGCTGACGCCGCTGGCCGACAAGCTGGGCGCTGCGCTGGGTGCATCGCGCGCGGCAGTCGACGCCGGCTTCGTGCCGAACGACTATCAGGTAGGCCAGACCGGCAAGATCGTCGCGCCGCAGCTGTACATCGCCGTCGGTATCTCGGGCGCGATCCAGCATCTGGCCGGCATGAAGGATTCCAAGGTGATCGTGGCGATCAACAAGGACGCCGAAGCCCCGATCTTCTCGGTGGCGGATTACGGCCTGGTGGGAGACCTGAACACCGTGGTTCCCGAGCTGGTGGGGGCACTCTAACGTGTTTGGTTGACGGCGTCCCGCGCGTTGCCGCAGGGACCTGTCTGCAATTGTTTTCGGGTGGTGACTTCAACCAGCTTTCTCCTGCTGGCTTACAGCGGCGCTGAACGGCGCCGCTTTTCTTTTGCTCGGCGAGCCCTGTTAGGCGTGCGCTTCTATGTCGAGGAAGTTTGGGTTGTCGTCAATCCAGGCCCCTGTCGCTTCGGGATGGATATTCGGACGATGTCTTCGAGTCGCTACGTGTCGACTTGATAGGTGATCCACAAGAAACAAGAGTCGATCGGCATCGCGCGGCGTTAGGCATTTCGGTCAGCAAAGTTGACCAAATCGGTCATCGCCGTCTCCCGCTAAGAACTCTAAGCTATCTCCACGCATTTTCCGGCCTCATCGGGCCAAGGTCGGAAGCGAAATCGGATGGAGACAAAGATGAACGACATTGTAGGTGAGACACCCTTCCTCGAGCTAAGGCTTGCAGCAAGGCGGCAGGAAGCGGAAGGCATTGTGTCCTTTGAGTTGATGCATCCGGATGGAGCGCCACTGCCGGCCTTTGAAGCTGGCGCGCATATCCTGGTAGACGTTGCACCTGGTGTATCGCGCGCGTACTCCCTGTGCAACGATCCAGCCGAGCGACATCGCTATCTCATTGCGGTCCTACGTACGGAAGATTCACGGGGCGGATCCGTCGGCATGCATCAAGCGATCCAGCCCGGCCAACTGGTCAGGGTCAGCTTCCCCCGTAATGAATTCGAATTGCTACCGGGCGAAGGCCGGACACTGCTTATCGCCGGCGGAATCGGGATTACACCGCTACTGGCGATGGCTGAGACGCTGGCAAACGCCAATCGAGAGTTTGAACTCCATTACTGTACACGTGAGGCGGCGAAAACGGCCTTTACGGCCCGGATAAAGACCCGATTTTCGGCGCGTACCCGCTTCTATCACGATCTGCCACCGGAAGCACCGCCATTCGACGCGCGCAAGGTATTGCAGCAGCGGGGCCCCGATGACCAGGTGTACGTCTGCGGTCCGTCGGGATTTATCGACCACATCCTGTCGACGGCGGCAGCGCTCGGATGGGACAAGCGCCAGCTACATCGGGAGTTCTTCGCTCCGCCCACCACACAGCCCGACGCCCTGGCCGATGAGACTGCCTTCGATCTGATTCTGTCCTCATCGGGGAAGAAGGTGCACGTGCCTTGTGGGGTGAGCGCCGCGGCAGCACTGCTGGAGGCGGGCATCTCCCTCTCGATGTCCTGCGAGCAAGGAATTTGCGGCACCTGCGCGACCACGGTTCTCGATGGAGTGCCCGAGCATCGCGACCACTATTTGACCGATGAAGATAAGGCTCGCAACGACTGCTTTATGCCGTGCCGCTCGCGCGCCAGAACCCCAGAGCTGTTGCTGGACCTTTGACCACATTGAGGGGACGAGAATGGAAATGCAGAACATCGACAAGGAACTCGCAAGCCACGAGCTTTATGCCGATCCAGAGCGGATGCATGAGCTGTTTGCTCAGGTGAGACGGGAGGATCCCTTGCACTGGACGGCTGCGCCCAGTCATCCGCCGTTCTGGGCGGTGACAAAACAGTCCGACATTGTCGAAATTGGGAAACATCCCGATGTCTTCATCGCGTCGCCAAAGAGCTTTATCCTCGATGACGTGGAGCTTCGGATCCGCAATGAGGAGACGGCCAACACCAACGGGAAGCTCGTCCGAACGATGATTCATATGGACGAGCCCGACCACAAGAAGTATCGAGGCCTCACGCAGTCCTATTTCATGCCCGCAAGCATCAAGCGACTCGACTCGATCATTCAGGAACGCGCTCGCGCGCTGGTGGACAGACTGCTCCAGAAACAGGGTGCGTGCGAGTTTTGCAGCGAGATTGCGGTCTGGTATCCGCTGCAGATTGTCATGACACTGCTGGCGGTACCTGAGGAGGATCACGCATACCTGCTTCGGCTGACGCAGCAATTCCTGGCACCCAAGGATCCGACGCTTCGGCGCGACGGAGCCGATACAAATGGCAAGAGCGCCGTCGCCAAGGAGTACTTCTCCTACTTCGGAAAGATGCTTGGCGAGCGGCGCGCGGCCCCGCTCAGGGAAGACTTGGGCTCGCTGATCGCGCATGCGACGGTAGATGGCCAGCCGCTGCCCCTAATGGAAGCGGTCTCCTACTACGTCATCCTTGCGACGGCGGGGCATGACACTACGAGTTCGTCCATGGGCAGCGGCCTTTACTACCTCCTGAAACAGCCGGGAGAGATGGAGCGTCTTCGTGCACATCCCGAACTGATGCAGACGGCGGTGGAGGAAATGTTCCGCCACGGTAGCCCTGTCAAGCATTTTGTTCGCACGGCGACACGAGATTTCGAGCTGCGAGGCAAGACGATTCGGGCAGGGGAGGAGGTCGCCTTGTTCTATCACAGTGCGAATTTCGACGAAGAGGTTTTTGACGATCCTCGCTGTTTTCGCATCGATCGCTCCCCCAACAAGCATGTGGGATTCGGATTCGGGATTCACGCCTGCCTGGGCCAAAATCTCGCGAGGGCCAGCATGCGTGCCTTCTTTACCGAACTGCTGACGCGCACGGAGCGTATCGAAGTTGTTGGCGATCCTGAATTCATCGCTAGCAACCAGGTTGGTGGTCTGAAAACACTGAACATCCGTGTTACGCCTGCGCGCGCGATCACGCCCTCACACGGAGAAATTGCTGCATGAGCGCCCAAATGGATACCCTGCACCCCTTCACGCTGACTATCGGCGGCAAGTCCGCCAGTACGGCGCGCTCGATTGATGTAATTGATCCGGCCACTGGCGAGGTGTTTGCAAAAGCGCCGGATTGCGAGCCAGAACTGCTTGATGCCGCAGTTCGGGCGGCGCGCGCAGCCCAGCCCGCATGGGCGGCGTTGCCATGGTCGACGCGCCAGGCGTATTTGACGAGGATTGCAGCAGTCTATGTCACACACCAGGACGAGCTGGCGAGACTGCTAACGCGAGAGCAAGGTAAGCCCCTGGCACGCGCCAAGGCCGAAGTGGCGAACGCCGCTTACTGGTTCTCGGAGCTTGCACGGATGAACCTTCCTGATGTGGTGATCCAAGACAACCCTCAAGCCTACGTCTTGACCCGGCGCGTGCCGATGGGTGTCGTGGGCGCCATGGTGCCCTGGAACTATCCGGTCGTCCTTGCCGCGTGGAAGATTGCGCCGGCGCTGCTGACCGGCAATACGCTTGTCCTCAAACCGTCGCCATTCACGCCCCTGGTGACCCTGCGTCTTGGAGAACTACTGCGCGATGTGCTGCCGCCCGGTGTGTTCAATGTCGTCAGTGGTGGGGACGAACTGGGCCCATGGATGTCGGCACATGCGGGCTTCGACAAGCTCTCCTTCACAGGCTCGACGGCAACGGGCAGGCGCGTCATGGCGAGCGCGGCCGGAAGCCTCAAACGGCTGACTCTGGAACTTGGCGGCAATGACGCCGCGATTGTCATGCCAGACGTCGATATCGAGACCGTGGCGGAAAGGCTGTTCTGGGGAGCTTTCGTCAATAGCGGACAGATCTGCATTGCCGCAAAGCGCGTGTATATCCACGACTCCATCTACGACCGTATGGCAGAGGCATTCGTCCGTCTGGCCGAGAAGACACCGATGGGGCCCGGCGAGCGAGACGGCATTGAGCTCGGGCCAGTACAGAACATCCGGCAATTTGAGCGTCTCGAAGGCTTGCTTCAGGACTGCAAGGACAACCATCTCAGGTTCCTGGCCGGCGGCGACGTTGTGAGCGGGCCTGGGTACTTCATCCCAGTGACGCTGGTGGACAACCCGCCAGATGATGCGCGGATCGTCAAGGAGGAGCCATTTGGTCCAATCCTGCCGCTGCTGAAGTTCAGTAGTGTTGCCGAGGTGGTGGCCCGCGCCAATGCGTCGGAGTACGGCCTGGCAGGCTCGGTATGGTGCCGCGACGAGACGGTGGCCCTCGAGATCGCTAGCCAGTTGCAGACGGGAACGGTCTGGATCAACCAGATACAGGCGGTCACGCCTCACACCCCAATGGCCGGACACAAGCAATCCGGGGCGGGTGTCGAGAATGGGGAGGAAGGACTGGCGGGATATACGTTGCCGCAGACGCTTTCGGTCAAACGTGCGAACTGAAACTCGCTGATGAATACATATTGAGAAGATAGCTATGCAACTTCAGAACAAAGTCATTTTGGTAACTGGCGCCGCAAGTGGCATCGGCCGGCAAACGTCCCTGACCTTGGGTGCAGCGGGCGCCAAAGTGTTTGCCACCGACCTCAACCACGACGGCGCGGAAAAGACCGCGGCGATGATTCGCGCCGCTGGCGGCATCGCGACTGGCCTGCTGCACGACGTCACGGAAGAGGGTGCATGGCGGCGCGTCATTCAGTGCATTGAAGAGACAGAGGACCGGCTTGATGGCTTGGTCAACAGCGCCGGGCTCATGGTGGTGCGCCCGTTCCTTGAGACCGATTTTTCCCTGTACCGTCGGCAGCAGGCGATCAACGTTGACAGTGTCTGGCTTGGCTCCCAAGCGTCCTACTCGCTTCTTTCGAAGACGGCGTCCGAATATGGGAGCGCCTCCATTGTCAACCTTTGCTCGATCCTCGGGCAGAAGGGAGGCGGGATGCACGCGGCGTACTGCACCTCGAAGGGGGCGGTACGCCTGATGAGCAAAGCCTTGGCGATCGAGTTCGGTAAAGCCCGGATCCGCGTCAACTCCGTTCATCCCGGGCTGGTGGAGACCCCGCTCGGTATGGGAGCGATGCAGGACATGATCAGTCATGGAGTTCCGCTGGCGTCTGCAGGTGCCGCGGCAGACATCGTCGCGCAAAAGACGCCACTGGGTCGGTGGGCCCAGCCGACGGATGTGGCTAACCTCATCTCGTTCCTCTGCGCGGAGGAATCGCAGTTCATTAGCGGTACCGAACTGACTGTCGATGGCGGGTACAGCGCCTCCTAGTCCGCGCGGCCCGAGTCTTGACGTCGGTACTGAACCGGTGTCAGGCCGGTGGAGCGTCGGAATGCACGGTGAAATGCACTAGGCTCGGAGAAGCCCAAGCGGATGCCGATTTCGGCTACGGTCAGCCTGGATTGGTCGAGCAGACGAATGGCCGCGTCGCGACGCACCCCATCGATAATCGCCCGGAAGCTTTGTCCTTCCTGGAAGAGCTTTCGGCGCAATCCCTTGTCGGTGAGTCCCATGGTTGCCGCCAACTCTGCCGAAGTCGGTAGCCGTGCTACGTCCCACTGGTAGAGACGCTTCCTTACCTGTATCGCAACGGGCATATCTTCGGAGTACAGCGCCATTCTCCGCGCGGGCCAGTGCAGCAGGAAAGACCGGAGGCCCCGAAGATCGGTGACGACGCGGTCATCGAGATGGCTCGCATCAAACGTGATCCGGCTCTTGTTACCGGGGCATACGGGCGCCTGAAAGAGCGCAGATACTGCAGTGCCGTCCAGAAAGTACTGTCGAAGAGACACCTCGTGGATCGCGATGGGTCTTTGGACCAGCCATGACATCAGGCCGATGGCGCCATACAGCAAGATCAAATGGCCGGTGGAGCGATATGTTCCGGCGGGACTGTTGTCCACAATTTCCAAGCAGGCCACCTCGCCTTTTGTACGCAGACGCGGCGAGAATTCGTCGATGGCGAGCCGGTACAGACTGCAACCCACGCGCAACGCGTCGCCGAGGGATGGGCTGAGAAGCATCTGCCGAGCGACAAGCAAAAACGTCCCAGGGCGCACCGCCCGTGAGCACACGCCCATCATTTCGTCGCGCAATGCACGCTGCAAACGTCGCATGACTCGTGCGAATTGAAGCAGTGAGACGTCTTGAGTCGCATTGCCCTGTAGCGTTGTCGGCAACCCGTATTGACGAAGCAGCGTGTCAATGTCGTGGCCTCTTGCCTGCGCAGGATAGAGAAGGACGAGCAAGTAGAGCAGTGGGATGCCTTCCTGCGTTTCCACGCCCGCTAAGTTTCTGTGCTGTTGCATTATCGGACCTACGTCGCACGCTTTTGAACATCGGCTTGGCATCGGTCCACCCTAGAGCGTTTGACCGACGCCGATTTCGTAGGAAAGATGGATGGCCGGTGGATGTTCCCCCGTCCGCGTCCAGGCGTCTGCCGGTACCAAGGACGTGTCCAATCCCACGGCCGTTCCTTCATTACTCGAAACGCTCGTTACGTTCAGCCTTGTGGACAAGCAGGGGTGGCGGGCTGAAACGTTCGCCGAATCGCTTCGCGAGCTCCGCGGCGCGTTCAGCGCACCGGCGGGTGCCAGTCATGTTCACGAACTGAATGACGCCACCGGTCCAGCGGGGGAAGCCGATGCCGAGGATGGAACCGATGTTGGCGTCGCGCGTTGTCTCGATAACGCCTTCCTCCATAATGCGGATTGCTTCAATGGCCTGGATGTAGAGAATCCGGTCGCGCAGATCCTCCAGCGAGAACTCGACGTCTGCCTTACCAAACTCCTGGGTGAGGCCCGACCAAAGGTGCTTCGGTTTGTTCTTGCGGTATTCGTAGAATCCGCCGCCGCCAGCCCTGCCGGGGCGGTTCAAGCCCTCGGCCATGCGCGAAATGACCGCCCAGCCTGGGTGCGAGGGCATGGTCTTGCCCAAGGCAGCCAAGTCTTGCTCGGTCTGCTTCTTGACGGACAAACTGAGCGCCATCGATGTCTCGTCCATGACGGCTAGGGGGGGCCGACCGGCATTCCGACACTGAGCGCCGCGTTTTCGATGACCGCCGCTGGGACTCCCTCCGACAGCATGGAGGGCCACCGAACCTCTGACGTTCAACGCAATGCTCTCGGATGTCGTTATCCATTTAGGCACAAAACAACTCCTGAAAACGTTTAGGGAAAGGCGCACGCGCCATGCTTCATGTCGAACGCCTGACGACCATCCAGAACACATAGCGGAATAGCTGGCTCTGTCTGCCGACTTCTTGGATCAGAGACTGAATCATGGCATTCGGCCAACGGATCGACAGTTCACTGCCCGCCGCCATTAACAGCACCGACGATTGAAAATCCCCTTCCGAGACTGACTCGTCCACGGCGGAAACCAGTAGGGCGCGACGCTGCGTCTGCGTCAGGGTTGGGGAGGCGCTGATGATTGACCTAGTCAGCGTACGCAGGTCTTTGAGCAGGGAAGACCGTGTTTCTTTGTTCGCTTCCGCGGGCAGGCCCACTTCTGAGGCCAGAAATCGGATCTCGTGCTTGATGGAGGCGTGGTCAAGTTCATTCATGGCGTCGGGGCTTAAGCAAGCTAAGGGTGGCAATACTGAGATGGCGATTGGGGCACCGAGAGGGGTAAGGGGCGAGCCCTGATGTGCCAACGCGGGCGCGCGACGCACCAACTCACCCCCTCATAATAGCAGTGGTTGAACCAATGAGAACATCGATCGGGTTTTCCACTATACCTATGGTTCAACCAATGCTATTTAATCCGTCGAAGCGAACGGACGGCATCAGACAAGTCCAGCGCCTGAAGCTCTTAGCGAGGCATTGCTCGCGAGATGACGAAAGAGAACCGGAGGAGACAAGGTGAAGAAAACGATGCTTGCTCTGACAGCCGTTGGGTTGTCCGGGGCTGCGTGGCATGCCAATGCCAGTGTGACCCTGTATGGCGTCATTGACTCGAATATCGAGTATGTGAACAAGCTTACGAATACCAGTGGTGTATCCGGCAGCGCCTTGCGCAATAGCGGCGGGGGCTTTGCAAGCAATCGCTGGGGCATGCGTGGAACGGAAGATCTCGGCGGCGGCCTCAAGGCGGTGTTTACTGTGGAAGGTGGCTTCTCCACCGATACGGGCACGCAATTTAACGCCGCCAAGCTCTATGACCGGCAGACATTCGTGGGCCTGAGCAGCGCGACCTATGGCACGCTGACGTTCGGTCGGCAGTACAGCACCCTGTTTCGTGGCCTGGCCAACTATTCCCCCACCGCGTACGCGCCGATGTACGAGCCGTTGGGGCTGCTCATCGGGATGAACCTGCGCAACGACAACAGTCTGAACTATCTCATTGAGCGGGGCGCGATTTCGGCGCGTGCGCACTGGACGTTCGGCAACGGGGTCTTTGGGGCGGGCGAGACTCCGGGGCAGTTCCGCGCAAACGCAGGCTACGGCGCGTCCCTGGAGTACTCGCCTGGCAACTTTGGCATGTCGGTCGCGTATGACCAGTTTTATCCCACGCTGACGGCGCTCGGCGACACGGGCATCGGGAACTTCCGTAAGGCCGCGATTGCGGCTGGCTACAACATGGGTCCGATTCGGCTGTCTGGTGGCTATCGCTGGGGGCGCAACGAGTTTTCGAACGGCTCGGTGGCGTTTCGAGACGATTTCCTCTGGTTTGGTATCAACTATCAGGCCGCCCCGAAAGTCAATTTGACGCTGGCCTACTACTACGACAAGCTGCACACCATTCGCGCCCAGTACAACGGCGCAGAAGTCGATCGCAACAGCCCCTATCAGGTTAGCTTCATGGCGAGCTACGACTTCTCGAAACGGACCAATGTCTATCTGACGACCGCATACGCCAAGAACGCTGCCTTGGCATTCGGCGGGATAGCAACCACTGCCACCAGCGGCAGCTACCTGCTCGGTGCGGGCAAGAGCAGCCAGGTGGGGGCGGCCATTGGTATCCGCCACATCTTCTGAATCGCGTTTCGAATTCATGCTTTGGGGCGCCGTGAGGCGCCCTTTTTTTTTGCTCGTCGTAAGCGGATGCTCGTGCCCGCCGCACCTTTAGGCACTGTCGCGGCAGGATGGCGCCTAATGACGAATTAGTCGACGCGGATCGCGCTCGCCTGTTTGATGGCTAGCCATTCCGCATGCGATTTGCGCATGAGCGCGCCGAATTGCTCGGGTGACAGGGGAGGTGCGACTTCGAGACCATTGTCGAGCATCTGGCGTTGGAATTCGGGCGAACTCGAGGCGCTTGTGATGGCCGCATGCAATTGCTCGACAATGGCCTTCGGCGTTCCCGCGGGCGCAAAGCAGCGGTTGTCCCTCGCGTTGCGGGATGTGATCGGACGGATTTTCTTAGCCGGGAGGCCACCCAAGTCGCAGGCATTGCTCCCCTGCGTAAGTGAGCGATATGGGTGGGATGGTGCCTGGCGCGCAGCCCCGTGGGCCTGCGCGCTCGGCGATCACGTTGAGGCAGGCGGGACGCCGCGGAAGGGCGGCGTGCGTTTGGCCAACATGGCATCGATGGCGATCCGAGGCTCGGGCGCGGAAAAAGCGGCGGCCTGGCTTGCAGCCTCCAGACTGAACATCGACTGCTGGTCAACATCCAAGGACGCATTCAGGGCGTCTTTGGTCAAAGCCAGAGCCGCCGGGGCGGCGTGCGTCAGGCTTTCCGCGATATCGCGCACCCGGTCTTCCAGGGCGTCGCTCGGCTGAACTTCCATGACAAGGCCCATTCGCTGCGCTTCGTCTGCGCAAAGCTCCCGGGTCGAGAACATCAACGCCTTCGCGCGTTGCAGACCCACGGCCCGCGGCAACAGGTACAGCGCACCCAAATCTGGTACGAGGCCCAATCGCAAATACGCCATGGAGAATCGGGCGCGCGGGGTGGCAATGACCATGTCTGCCGCCAGCGCCAGCGCAAAGCCTGCGCCGAAGGCTGGACCATCCACTGCAGCGATCACTGGTTTTCCCAGGCTCAACATGTCGTGAATGAAGCGCAGACCTTCCTTGATGCGATGTTGCCAGTATGCCGGACCTGAATCGACATGTTCACGCAACAACTGCAAGTTGCCGCCGGCGCAAAACGAGCCCGGTTCACTGATCAGGACGAGTGCACGAATCTCCGAGTCGCTGCGGGCGCGCTCGAGGACCGAGATCAGTTCGGAACGCAACTCCGCGTCAAATGGGTTGTGCTTTTTGGATCGGGTCAGCCGGATCCATCCGACGCGGTTGATGACTTCGAAGGCGAGAGTTTCCATGAGGGGCTCGCTATACCGGGGTGAACATTGGGATGACGGCATCGTCGCCCTCGGCCGGTTTGAAGCAAACCTTGACGCGTTGGCCGATTGTCAGGGTGTCCAGGTCGCAATCGACGATGTTAGTGAGCATTGTTGGCCCTTCGTCGAGTGTGACGTAGGCAATGGCGTAGGGCGTGGGGCCAGCCTTGCGGGTAACGCTCACGCTGTAGATGGTTCCTTGTCCGGACAGGCCTTCCCACTCGGTGTCACCCTGACAGAAGGGGCACAGCGCGCGGGGGTACCAATGCAGCTTGCTGCAGGACTTGCATCGTTTCGTGCTCAGAACACCTTCCCGAGCAAGGCGCCAGTAGTGCTCGGTACTGGCGTCAGTCAGCGGAGGCGAAAGCGGGCGTTCAACGTAGGGGGTGCTCATTGCTCATTCCCTTTCCAGAATTAATGTTGCGCTGCCATGCCGCGATCCGAGCAGACCGCCCGTACCTTGTGCGAGGGCCAGGCCGCAATTGGCTACCTGGACCTTCGGGTGGGCCTCACCGCGGAGTTGCCGGACAGCTTCGATGACCTTGGTAATGCCGCCACGATTGGCAGGATGGTTGTTGCACAGGCCGCCGCCATCCGTGTTGAACGGGAGCTTGCCTACCCCAGAGATGAGGTTGCCGTCCGCCACAAAGTTGCCACCTTCGCCTTTCTTGCAGAATCCGAGGTCTTCCAGTTGCATTAGGACCGTGATTGTGAAGCTGTCATAGATGGAGGCGTACTGGATGTCTGATGGCCTGACGCCTGCCTCTTCGAACGCGGCGGGTCCGGAGATGGCCGCCCCGGACCAGGTCAAGTCGACATTGCCGCCTAGTTGGCCTTTGATCGTTTCGCCTGCGCCCAGTACGTTGACGATGGGCCGTTGCAGTCGTCGGGCGATCTCCGGTCGTGCCACGACGAGCGCACCACCGCCGTCGCTGACCACGCAGCAATCCAGTTTATGGAGAGGATCGGCGATCAACGGGGATGCGAGAACGTCTTCCACCGTCACCGGTTCTCGCAGCATCGCATGGGGGTTGTGCTGTGCATGGGCTGCTGCGGCCACCTTGATCCAAGCGAGTTGCTCGGAAGTGGTGCCAAATTCGTACATATGCCGTGCGGCTGCCAGGGCATACATGTTGACCGTCACGGGCGCATACGGCATTTCCCACGGCACGTCTGGCGTAGACGCGGTGACGAGTCGCGCGCCAACGCCGACGCCGCTCGCCCCTTCAGTACGAGGGCGCCCGGCGAGCGTAATGAGTGCGACATTGCACTTGCCGGCAGCAATCGCCTGCGCGGCGTGCGATACGTGAATCAGGTAGGCGGAGCCACCTGTATCCGTGGTGTCTACGTAGCGAAGATGCGTCAGGCCCAAGTAGTCGGCCATGCTGTTTGCCCCCAGTCCGGGGGCATCGCCGGCGCAGAAATAGCCGTCCACGTCTTGAAGGGTCAGCCCGGCGTCCTCGAGCGCGCCTTTCGCGCATTCGGCGTGCAACTGGGCGACGGTCTTGTCTGGTGCTTTGCGTGTGGGGTGCTCGTAAGCGCCCACAATGCATGCCTTGCCTTTGATGGTCATGTTTGCTCCGTTTGGATCTGTCTCCACATCGATAATATCATTGGTTCAACCATATGCAATAGAGGGGAGGGGCGAACAATGGCGGGGGCGAGGCAAGCGCACGAAGATGGATGCGAAGGTGGTGGAGCTGGAAAGACAAAGAGCCCGGCGGAACGAACGATCCGCTGGGCTCTTGCGGCCGGAAGCCGGCGTGTGGCTAGTCTAGCTTGATGTTGTTGTCGAGAACGATCTTGCCCCAGCGTTTGATATCGCTCGCAATGAGTTCCGAAAACTGAGCGCTGGTCGTGACGGTCGGCTCGAATCCCATTTCGAGGATCTTCCTCTGAACGTCGGGCAGGGCGACGACACGTCGAATTTCCTGGCTAAACTTCTCGACGATCGCCGCAGGCGTACCAGCTGGCAGGAAGATGCCGCCCCATCCCGGGATGTTGATGTCAGGATATCCCGCTTCCGCGAAGGTGGGGACGTCGGGAAAGGTCTTGAGCCGCTTCGTGCTCGCGACGGCCAATAGTCGAACCTTTCCGCCACTCATTTGATGCGCGTAGAGTCCTACCGATCCGTAAGCCAGTTCAATATTGCCGCCAACGAGATCCGTGAAGGCAGGGGATTCCCCCTTGTAGGCGACATGCTTGATCTTCACGCCTGCGAGGTGGTTCAAGCCCTCGCCGATAATATGCCCCCCGGAACCCATGCCGTAGCTGCCGAAGCTGAATTTGTCCGGTTGCGCCTTGGCGAGTTTGATGATGCTCGCCAGATCCGTGGCGGGCAGCTTCGTGCTCGACGCCAACGCAACGGGCAACCAGGCGACTTGGGACACGGGGATCAGGTCGCTCGCCTTGTACGGCGGGTTGGGCTGGAGCACGAGGTTCTGCACGAAGCCGCTCACGGTAAGTAGCGCCGTATAGCCATCTGCCGGCGACCTGGCCACGGCACTGGTGGCCAGCATCGTGTTTGCGCCCGGCTTCGAATCGACAACGATTTGTTGTCCCCAGGCCTTGCTCATGTGTTCGCCGAGGATGCGTGCCATGAGGTCCAGGTTTCCGCCGGCGGCGGTCGGCACGACCAAGCGGATGGGCTTGGTCGGAAAGTCCTTGGACTGCGCCATGACCGTCGTGCTTGCGCTGACGAACAAGGCGCCCACCGTAGCGGTGAGAATCCTGCGCTGCCTGTGGGGTTGGGTTGCCATCGTTGTCTCCGTTTTGTTCATTATTGCGGGCTGCGAGGCCGGAAGCCGGTAAGGTGTCGGCAGGCGTGACACGTCGTCCAGCGGCCTGTCTGTTCAAGCAAAATCAGCCCCATCGCCTCCCGCTCACTGCGTGGATGGGAGCTGTGGGATATCCGTCATCCGGATTAGCCGTGTTTCCTGTGCCGTGATGAGGTGACCGGATGCCGCGAGATATTCCCCAAAGCGAGGGTGGCTATCTCGGGCCCGGCACCGGTTCTCGTAGTCGGTGAGGTCCTCGTAAGCCCACAGATGGATGAACTGGTTCTGCGGGCCCACCATGCTGGTGTAAAACCCTAGCGGATGCCCGAGGGTCTCCATCAGAATCGGCATGGCGAGCCGGTGGAAGACGTCGAGGAACTCCGGCAACTTTCGCAGGGCAATGGTGTAGACCCGATGGTCCACAAGGACTCTCTTCCTGGTGGTCACGCCGCCCCCGCCTGCTTGGCGATGTGCTTGCCAGTGATGTAAGCGAAGGTCATGTTGGGTCCGTGGGTAATGCCCGCGCCGGGATAGTTGCCGCCCATCATGCTTGCACGGTCGTTTCCGACGGCGTAGAGCCCCGGGATCGGTGCCCCATCTTTCTTGAGCACTTCGCCTACAACGCTTGTGGTCAACCCGTCAAAGGTTCCGAGGTCGCCCATGACCAGCTTGATGGCGTAGAACGGTGCCTTCTTTATGGGGGCGACACAGGGGTTCGGCTTGTGATCCGGGTCGCCCAGGAATCGATTGAACGAAGTCGTTCCTCGGCCGAATTCAGGATCTTGTCCGGCTTCGGCTGACTTGTTGTACCCGTGGACGGTCTGGACTAGGCCGGCAGCATCGATGCCTGTTGCGCGCGCCAGGTCCTCCAGCGTGTCGCCACGGAAGAGGTAGCCATTTCGGATAAATTTTCCGATCGGCATCGGCGCGGGTTTCACATAGCCTAGCCCATATTTGCCGAGAGTCTCTCGATCGCAGACGAGCCACATGGCCGTCTCTTTGAGGTTTTCGCAGGCTTTGATCATCGCGGAGCCCACGTCGTGATACGAATTGGACTCGTTGGTGAACCGCCCCCCGTGGCTCAGCACACCAATGACGCCGGGCTTGTAGCGATCCAGCAAGTGGGGGAATACGCCAATCTCGCCATTGCCGAAATCGACTTTGGTCACGGGCATCCAAGCTGCGGGCGACGTGTATCGGATGTCAGCGTGGCCGCCTGCCGTTTCGGCCATGGCCACCCCGTCACCTGTATTGCCCTTCGGCGTTGGCGAAAGGTGTTGATGGCCGCGGCGCAGATGGGGATACGCGGCGCCGATCCGTTTGAGGTCGTGCGGAAATCCTCCACATGCGAGTACGACGCCGTGACGCGCCATGAACGACTTCTCGCCATCCCTGGTCTTTGCAACAACGCCCATTACGCGGTCTCCCTGACTGATCAGCTGAGACGCGGGGGTATCTGTCAGGATAGGGATGCCCAGGTCCAGGGCAGACTTGGCGAGACGGGCGGCCAGTGCATTGCCACTCGTTACATGTATCGCTCGCCGGTAAATCGCGATTTCCTTGACGTGATTCGCGAGACGCCATGCCACATAGAGGAAAGACCGGAAAGACTTGGTGGCGCGGAAGAAGTGCTTGAGGTCAGCGTTGGACGAGTTGAACATCATCCCCATGAAGGTGATGGTCTTCAAAGGTGGCTTGAGTCTCGGCATATCCTTGCCAAGCCCCCTGATGTCAAAGGGGGCAGCAAGGATGGATCTTCCGACATCGACGCCGCCGGGAGCAATCGGATGATAGTCCGGGTACAGCGTCGGTACGAACTTCATGTCTGTCTCGCGTTCAAAGAAATTGACCATTTCCGGGCCGGCTTCAATGAACGCCTTCGCGACGGCCTCGTCGTAGAAGGTGCCTGTTTCGCTGCGCAGGAACTCCTGAACCGCTTCGATCGAATCTTTGGGGTTTTGCTTCAAGCCATGATGGGTGAGAGGCACCCACAGGACGCCACCTGACAGGGCGGTCGTGCCGCCAAAGACAGGTTCCTTCTCCAGTACCACGACATTCATGCCCTGTTTGCGCGCGGTAATGGCGCAAGCCAGGCCTGCGGCGCCGGAGCCAATGACGACCAGGTCGTATGCGAGTTGTTCAGACATAGCGCGATGACAGACTATTCAGCTTGGATGTTGTACTTGGTGATGATGTCCTGCCATTGCGCGGTTTCCTTTTTCAGAATCGCAGCGAAGGCGGCAGACGAAGAGGGCTGTGCTTGGGCCCCGGTCTTGATCAGCCAGTCCTGAACGCCCTCGTCGGCCATCACCGTGGCAATGGCGCTATTGACCTTCTGCACGATCGCGTCCGGTGTGCCGGCGGGCGCCAGCAGTCCGAACCAGGCTTCCGCGGTAAAGCCGGGGACAGCCTGGTTGATGGTGGGAACGCCCGGCACAACAGGCGATGGCTTCTCGGTACCAACCCCGAGCATCGTGAGCCCACCCGGGCCTACTTGCGAGAGCATGGTCGGCGACGGGGTCGTGAGCAGCATGTCCACCTCCCCGGCTTTTGCGGCGAAGGTCGTGCCGGCTTCCCCCTTGTAGGGGATATGGTCGACTTTGATGCCCGCCATCTGGCCAAATCGGACAGTCGCGAGGTGACCATAGGAAACGGTGCCGGCAGACGCATAGCGAACGCCGTTAGGCTGCTTGCGGGCGTACTGGAGAAATTCCCGCAGGTTCTTTGCCGGGACAGCTTTGTTCGCGACCAGCACCAAGGGCACGGACGTCACGGTACCAACCGGGGTGAAATCCTTAAGCGGGTTGTATCCAGATTTCTTGTAAAGCAGCGGGGCGATCAGCAGCCCATTGTTGGCGTACAGGAAGGTGTAGCCATCGGGCTTTGCGCGGGCGACGGCCATGGCTGCGATACCGCCAGATGCCCCGGCCTTGTTGTCCACCACGACGGGCTGCCCCAGGAGTTTTGACAGCGGTTCCTGGATCTTCCGGACCTGGATGTCGCTGGTGCCTCCCGCAGGGTAGGGCACAACGATAGTAATCGGGCGCGAGGGGTAGGGGTCCTGTGCGATCGCATTGCCCGCGAGGAACGCACATGCCGCCATCAGGGGCAACTTCAGGTATCGCATGTTGTCTCCATCCTTGTCATTGTTCAATGGTTGGTCCATTGATTATATCGACCGATGCGGTATCCATGTCAAGGCAAACTGAAGGTGGGGTAAGCCCTGAGTGGAGGAGCGCTGCTGCGGTGAGGGGAGGTGTTATGTTAGTGAATGCCCCCAATCTATCTGGCATCGTAATCACATTTCATGCGCACGGCGGCGGATCGACACACATACCGCACCCTCGAGTTTTATCGTTCATTCATAATGGTCGTACCATTGACATTTCGGCGTTGCGGCTGCTACGCTGAGTGAGGATGAAGTGGGGACGCGATGCATAGCCTCCCACATCAATATGGCTTTTAATGCACTAATTGCCGGGGTGGAGACGATCTTGCGTACTCAGGTTGGAATCATTGGTGCAGGTCCGGCGGGCCTGCTGCTGTCGCACCTTTTGCACCTTAAGGGCATCGACTCGGTTGTGATTGAGTCACGCACCCGTGACGAGATCGAATCGACCATCCGGGCTGGTGTGCTCGAGCAGGGGACCATGGAC
Source organism: Cupriavidus sp. GW822-FHT02D05 (assembly GCF_058802485.1). Classification (NCBI taxonomy): domain Bacteria; kingdom Pseudomonadati; phylum Pseudomonadota; class Betaproteobacteria; order Burkholderiales; family Burkholderiaceae; genus Cupriavidus; species Cupriavidus sp. GW822-FHT02D05. The sequence continues at coordinate 146,710 of NZ_JBXAOE010000012.1, forward strand.
TTGCTGCAGGAAGTGGGGCTGGGAACGCGGATGGTGGCGGAGGGTGCTCTTCACCGTGGGTTCGAGCTGGCTTTCGAAGGTGAGCGGCATCGTATTGATCTGACCGATTTGACCGGTCATGCCATTACGGTCTACGCGCAGCACGAGGTTATCAAAGACCTGGTCGCGGCGCGCGTCGCCGCCGGCGGAAAGCCGGTGTTTGGCGTGTCGAACACGTCCCTGCACGACATCGAATCGACGAAGCCTTCCATCCGCTATGAAAAGGATGGCGATACTTGCGAGATCCACTGCGATTTCGTGATCGGCTGTGATGGCTCGCAGGGGCCCAGCCGCCAGGCCATTCCTGAGGCTGTACGTAAGGACCACCAGCGACTCTATCCGTTTGGCTGGTTTGGAATTCTCGTTGAGGCGCCCCCTTCGAGCGATGAACTCATCTACGCGCGACATGACCGCGGCTTCGCGCTCATCAGCACGCGATCCCCAACGGTTCAGCGCATGTATTTCCAGTGCGATCCCAAAGATTCAGTTGACAACTGGTCCGACGACCGAATCTGGTCCGAGCTGCACGCACGACTGGACCAGGCCGATGGCTGGCGAGTGACGGAAGGTCGTATCTTCCAGAAGAACATCGTGGGGATGCGCAGCTTTGTCTCCAACGTCATGCAGCATGGCCGGCTGTTCCTCGCGGGTGACTCCGCTCATATCGTTCCCCCGACCGGCGCCAAGGGAATGAACCTGGCCGTCAACGATGTGAAGATCTTGGCCGAAGGACTTGATAGCTTCTACAAGCACGGCACGGAGGACAAACTGAACACCTACACGGCCACTGCGCTTCAGCGCATTTGGCGGGCTGAGCACTTTTCTTGGTGGATGACCAGCATGCTGCATCGGTTTGATGACGCGAGCCCGTTTGATCAGCAGCTTCAAGTATCGGAGCTACGATACGTGACGTCGTCCCGAGCCGGCGCCACAGCGCTAGCCGAGAACTATGTAGGGATGGTTGGCCTGAGCCACTAAGTTGGTGCGACGGTGCACAACAAGGGCCTAGCGCTGCGATTCAAGTAAGACGGATCGCGATTTCGTTGAGGTGGCGCAGCGCGGGTAGAGGACCTGGCCCTGTCCGTATTTCAAGGGGCGCGGGGACTCGGGATGAGTGAAAACAAGATTTCCGCCAAAGACGACGTCCCCGATAGAATTGAGCGCAAGGCCCAAGCTCGTCTGCCTGGTTGCCCAGCCGCGAAGCGGTAGACGGTATTCGCGCGTACCGCAGGGCACTGCGAGATAGCCGGTCTCGCCGCTGCGTTCGGCCAATGAGCGCAGTGCCGGAGCGAAGACCGTCGAAGATCTGATGCGCGACCGTCCCGTCGATGATTCCGAAGTAGCGGAAGAGCGGGGCGTAAACCGCATCGACCATGCCAAAGGCCGCGCCCGCGAAAAACGGCCCCATGCCCATTTCTGACTCCAGCTTGCCGAGCCGTTCGCGAAATGCGGTGCGCTTGGCATCGGCAGTCCCAGAGTCGCGAGCGTGGAGGAACTGCCAAGCTTCGGCGAAGGTCTGGGTGGCAAACTCGATCCACGCCCGGTGTCGGGCGCGAGACAGCGCGTCAGCGGGGTACATCGCCGCGCCGCCCTGCGTTTCGTCAAGGTACTCGCAAATGACCACGCTTTCGAACAAGATCGCGTCCTCCACGTTGGCCTGTCGCACCTTGAGTACCGGCACCTTGCCTGTCGGCGAAAGTGCCAGGAACCAGTCTGGCTTGGCTGACAGATCGACGTTTATCCGATCGAATTCGACGCCCTTCTCAAGAAGCACGATTGCGGCGCGCTGGACGAATGGGCACAGTGGATGACTTATTAGCGTGAGTGTGTTCATTGTGTCTTGTGGCCCTGGATGGTTTATCAAACAGAAACCGCGGCACAGAATTCGCCCAATTCTTGGGCGACGCGCTTAACCATTCAGCAAGCGGCCGCCGTCAACGACGATTTCAGAGCCGACCGTCCAGCGCGACTCGTCGGAAGCCAGATACAGCACGGCTTTGGCCACCTCGTCGGACGTACCGAAGCGCCCAAGCGGAATGCTTGCCGCAATCTCTTTGTTGAGCTGCTCGCGATACGCGTCCGGAATCCCGAGCTTGTCGTACAACGGAGTCTCGACCGGTCCGGGGCTCACTGCGTTGACACGGATGCCGCGGCCCAGCAATTCAGTCGAAAGCGTCTTCGACATGTTCAGGAAGGCGGACTTCGTGGCGGCATACACGGACGAGCGGTCCGCGCCGGCATGCGCGCTCACGGAGGTGGTCAGTACGACTGACGCAGGATTTGCGAAGACCGGGAGCAGTGCCTGCATCAGGAAGTAGGGACCTTTGACGTTGATGTCGAAAGAACGGTCGAACATCTCCTCTGTCCACTCTTCGATAGGCAGCCAGACGGATACGCCGGCATTGAGGAAGGCAACGTCCAATTGCCCGTAGTGGTCCTTGATGGCTTGTGCCAGTTCTTTTTGTGCTCCAACGCTGGCCGAGTCAGCGCGCAGCACCAGAACTTCTGGGCCCAGTTCGGCTTGTGCCTTTGCAATCGTATCGGGATTGACGCCAGTGACGATCACGCGGGCGCCTTCCGCCAGAAACTGCTTTGCCGTTTCCAGCCCGATGCCACTGGTGCCGCCAGTGATGAGGGTACGTTTACCTTGCAAGCGCGACATTTGAATTCTCCGGTGAATGACGACCACCGCGGTCGACAAGGAGAAATATGCGCTCATGCAGAAATCTAGATAAGATTGTCTATTCGTATATAATTCATGCAAAATCAGCATGAATTGAGGTGAAGGCGTGGATCGATTCCTTTTGATGACATGCTTCGCGCGTGCCGTAGAAACCGGGAGCTTTTCGGCGGCAGGGCGCGATCTAGGGCTGGGGCAACCCAATGTCAGCCGTTATGTGGCGGCTCTGGAGGATCACTTGCAGACGCGCTTGCTCCATCGGTCTACGCGAAAGCTATCTTTGACGCCGGAGGGCGAACGCTACTATGCGGACATCCGGGGCATCCTGGATGCGGTGGATGAATCCGAATCATCCTTCAGGAACAACGTCGAGCCATCGGGGCTCTTGCGCGTAGCCTGCCCTACGGCTCTCGCATACGCGTTTGTGTTGCCGCATGTGCCGACCTTTTTGGAGCGCTACCCCCAATTGATCTTGGATCTTCAACTCAATGATCGATACGTGGACTTGGTCAATGAAGGGACCGAACTCGCCATTCGCATCGGACACCTGGAGGACAGTACCTTGCGCGCCCGGCGTCTTGGCTGGTACGACCGAGTCTTCGTCGCCAGCAAGGACTACCTGGCCAAACGCGGAGTTCCGCAGATCCCAGATGACCTGCGCGACCACGATTGCGTCATCTACACCCTGCTGTCGTCCGGGGCGACCTGGCGATTCCGGGACGCGGACATCCCGGTTTCCGGCAGGCTTAGAGTCAACTCGCCCGACGCCGTGAGTGCCGCGGTCACGGCAGGCTTGGGCGTGGCACATGGACCTGCGTGGCTGTTTGAGGGCGGGCTGAACAGCGGTCGATTGCAGTTCATTCTGACGGACCATGCGGCTCCGCCCGTCCCGGTGCAGATGGTTTATGTGGCCAACAGACTGCTTCCCACGCGGGCTATCGTGTTCATGGATTTTATGGCTGACGTGTTTTCGAGGATTCCTGCCTTGAACGGCAACACCCCTTTGCCGAATCGATAAGTGTCTCGCGGGTCATGCCCCATGCTTCCCTGTCACGTCACTCGCCGTTCAAGCTCCCGTCAATGGGGGTTTGTATTTCAGGAGCAGCTTGAATTCCCCGTTACGCACCATCTTATCCAGCGGGTTGACGCTGGCGGCGCTGATGCGCACCAGCACGTCACGCGGCGCGGCGCTGGCCTCGGGCATGCGTGAACTGCGCATCCATGGCAAGCATGGTTGCGATCCAGGCCTCGGTGGAGCAGATCACTTTTAGGCGGGCATGGCAAGCGGTGGCCGGCGGCATCCCCGCCGGCGTCTCAGCGGCACTTCAGTGGTGCTTCAGTGGCGTCTCAGCAATATCTCAGCCGGCATGAGCGGCGCGCTTGTGCGTAGCGGCGCCGGTGCTGGCGGCGGTCCCATCCAGGGTGGCCGCCGCCTGGCTGAACTTTTCGAACATAGCCTGCACTTGCGTGGGCAGCGAGGCGGTGCTCCCGGCCTGCTGCAGCGCCGCGGCCTGGCAGCGCTGCCAGGTCTCTCCGGCTTCCCGCAGTTGTTCCACCATGGCGGTCTGGTTGTGAATGGCGAGATTCATCCAGGCTTGCATCCGCTGTGCGTAATGCTCGGCCTGGTTGCGCAGGAAGGTCGCCGGCAGGGTGGCGAGCGTGGCGAAGTCGCCGGCATTCGCCAGCTGCGCGCCTGCCTCGTGCAAGGTCTTGATATCCTTGCGTACCGCGTCGAGCTGTAGTTCGAGAAACCGCTGCCGGCTCTCCTGCATCAGGGTCAGCGCGCGCAGGCCCGCCTCGCAATTGGCGGTGAAGCATGCGAGGGGGACGTCGGTCTGGTCTGTCATGGTGAGTCTCCTGGATGCGCGCGGTAACGCGATAGTGCGGTAATGCGCGTGGATTGCTGCTGAGCCGCCAACTGATGTCAACGGTCAGGGCGGGCCCGTTCTACCGAACCCGTTTTACCGGGCATGTCTCACGCAAGTCGCGCGACCACGGCAAATCACGGTTTCGCCCATCAGATGATTCTAGAAGCGTGCCGCCGGCGCTTGTTGATCCGCATCAAGCTTGCGGCACATCAAGCCGGTTGCGCAGGCATGGGCCAGACTGAATGCAATGGTGCCGGTAAGCTGGACCGTTTCCTGGGGGATAGCATGGATCACACGGTCGTGGCATTTAGCGTCGCGCTCGGGATCGGTCTTGCGATCGGGCTGGAGCGGGAGCGCAGCCAGGCGGCGGAAGGTGCCGAGGCGCCGGCTGGCCTGCGCACGTTTGCCATTGCCAGCGTCAGCGGCGCGCTGGGCGCGTTCTTGCCCAACGCCGGGTTGTTGCCAGCGGTCCTGCTGGCGATTGCCGGGCTGGCAGCCCTGGGCTACCGCCACACCGCGGCCAGGGATCCCGGCATGACCACGGAGATGGCGTTGCTGTGCACGGTCTTGCTCGGCGCGCTGGCGGTCACGCATCCGGCGCTTGCCGCCGGGATTGCCACTGTCCTTGCGATCCTGCTGCACGGCAAGGCAACCCTGCACGGCCTGGTGCGCAACGCGCTGAGCCGGCAGGAGCTGAGCGATGCCTTGATGCTGGCGGTGGCGGCGCTGGTGATCTGGCCTTTGCTGCCCGACCGCTACATGGGCCCGTTCGACGCCTGGAACCCGCGCACGCTCTGGCTGGTGGCGATGCTGGTGATGCTGATGGGCGCTGCCGGGCATATTGCCACGCGGTTGTTCGGCGAGCGGGTAGGCCTGCCGGTGACCGGCCTGTTCGGTGGCTTCGTCTCCAGCGCGGCGACCATCGGCTCGATGGCGGCGATGGTGCGCAAGGCACCCGGCCTACGCGATGCGGCCGTGGCGGCCGCGCTGCTTTCCAGCGTGGCCACGTTCGTGCAGATGCTGCTGTTGCTGGCGGCGACCAGCGCGGCAGCGCTGCGGGCATTGGCATTGCCCCTCGCGGCCGGACTGACGGCAATGGGCCTCTATGCCGGCGCCTGGCTCTGGCTGGCAGCGCGCAGGCCAGCCGCGCAGGATGGTGCGCAAGAAGGCCCACAGGACGGCGCACAGGACGGCGCACAACTGGCGGGCCCCTCGCTGGACTGGCGCGTGGCGGCAGGGTTCGTGCTGCTCATGGCCTTGCTCTTGCTGGCCAATGGCGCCACGCGAGCATGGTCCGGGCCCGGGATGCTGATGATGGTGGCCGTGGCCGGCGGGTTTGCCGATGCGCATGCCGCAACCGTGTCGGTTGCCGCGCAGGTAGCGGCGGGGCGCATGTCGGCAGAGGCGGCTGTGTGGCCGGTGCTGGCGGCCTTTTCCGCCAATACCGCTACCAAGATCGTGCTGGCTGCCGCGGGCGGGCGTGCCTTTGCGTTGCGTGTCGGTGCGGGGCTTGTGCTGGCTGCCGCAGTGACCTGGGCCGCAGCGCTCGCGCTGGTGTCGTTGCGCTGATGCCGGCCCGGGCACGCTATGCAGCGTGTGCAGCGGGCAGATCGTCAGGCGTCCCCCAGCGCGTGGTACAGCTCGTCCTCCTGCGCGAAATGCAGGCGCAGGATCGCGTTGAGTTCATAGAGCAGGCGCCGGACTTCCTGCGCGCTTTCCAGGTCGATGCCGTCCGCGGGCTGGTCCGCGGCGATGCGCTCCAGCATGCCGACCAGGTGGAAGATCTCGCGATGCCCGCCGCTGAGCGCGGCCAGCGGGTCCTGGCCGCCGAGGCGCCGCGCGAGTTCCGGATACAGGTCGGCGTCGTCGTGGATCTCGTGCGCGAGCAATTGCTCGCGCAGTGCCTGGTTGAGCGCCGCCAGTTCGGCTGCGGCGGCTTGGCCGGGGAGGCTGGCCACGCGATCCGCCATCGATCTCACCTGGTCGAGCACCTGCCCCAGTTCGCTATGCTCGGTCTTCAGTTTGGTGGCCTCGGCCGCCGTGATGTGTGCGGGCTGCCATTCAGGCCCAGGCTTGCGTGCCCGCAGCGCGTTGAGGATCACAACGACGTCGATCAGTTCTTGTAGCAGCGCGCCCGCCACTGGCGGCAGGTAGCCGAATGAGGCCGCCATCATGGCCGCCAGCGACAGCGCCATGCCCGCCACCACGCTTTGCACGGCGATGCGGCGCGTGCGCCGGGCGATCTGCATCGCCTCGGCCAGGCGGTCCAGGCGGTCGACCAGCAGTACCACGTCCGCAGCCTGCGCCGACGCGGCCGCGCCTGCCGCGCCCATTGCCACGCCGACGTCGGCGGCGGCCAGCGCGGGCGCGTCGTTGACGCCGTCGCCAACCATGATGACTGTGTCGTTGCGCTGCGCCTCGCGGATTGCCGCGAGCTTTTGCGCGGGCGACTGCTGGGCGCGCACTTGCGTCACGCCCAGCATCGCGCCTGTCATCTGCGCGACGTCGTCGCGGTCGCCGGTCAGCATCACCATGCGCAGGATGCCGGCCTGCCTGAGCAGCCTGAGCGCGCGCGGCGTGTCAAGCCGGATCTGGTCCGCAAGCTGCAGCGCGCCGCGCATGGCGCCATCGACGCCAAGAAAGACGGCCGACGCGCCCTCATGGCCCATGCGCCGCACCCATGCCGTGCTCCACGGCGTGGGTGCGCTCGCGCTGGCCACGTGCGCCAGGGAGCCGATGGTGACCACATGCCCGCCGATCCTGCCGCGCAGGCCGGCGCCGGGATCCTCGGCGACCTCGCCCGGCAACGCCAGCGCCAGGCCGCGCTCGCGCGCCGTGGCGACCAGCGCGCGGGAACTGGCATGCACCGAGGCCTGTGCCAGCGAAGCTGCCAGGCGAAGCACTTCGTCCTGCGCGTGTCCTGGCGCCGCCTCGATGGCCGAGACGCGGGCCTGGCCCGTGGTCAGGGTTCCGGTCTTGTCGAAAAACAGCACGCGGCACTGCGCCAGCCGCTCCAGTGCGCCGCCGCTCTTGACCAGGATGCCCCGGCTGGCAGCGCGCGACATGCCGCAGACGATGGCCACCGGCACGGCCAGGATCAGCGGGCAGGGGGTAGCCACCACCAGCACCGCCAGTGCCCGGTGCGCATCGCCGGTCATGATCCAGGCCGCGCCGGCCACGGCCAGCGCCAGCGGCACCAGCAGCAGGGCGTAGCGGTCGGCCAGGCGCATGGACGGGCTGCGGCTTTGCTGCGCCTCCATCACAAGGCGGACAATGCCCGAGTAGGTACTTTGCGCCGCCGTGGCGCCAGCGAGCATCTCGAACGGCGCGCCGGCATTGACCACGCCGCTGCGCAGTGGCTCGCCCGGCGCGCAGCGCTGCGGCATGGCCTCGCCGGTCAGGGTGGATTCATCCAGTTCGGCAGCCTGGAGCAGCGTCCCATCGGCTGGCACCACTTCGCCCGCGCGTACCAGCAGCCGGTCGCCGGGGTGCACAAGCTCCAGCGGTACCGGGCGCCATTCGCCGCCTTCGAAGCGGCTGGCTTCGCGCGGCGCGTGGCGCAGCAGCGCGCTCATCTCGCTGGCGGCGCGCGCTTGCGCATAGTTCTCCAGTGCGCGTCCGCTGGCCAGCATCAGGGCAATCACAGCGGCGGCAAAGTGCTCGCCCAGCCACCACGCGAAGCCGATGGCCAGCAGGGCCAGGACATCCACGCCGGCCTTGCGGTGCCACGCCGCGAGCACGGTACTGGCGGCCAGGGCAATCAGCACCGGCAGAACACCGATCAGCCACACGGTGCGCGCGAGCGCCGCCGATTCGAACCAGTACAGCAGCGATCCCGCGCTCAGCGTGAGCGCGCAGGTCGCCAGCAGCCCGAGATTGAGCCAGCGGTGGTAGCGAGGCTGCACAGGCGCCATATTGCCTTCGATCCGCCATCAATCCGCCATCAATCCGCTATCGATCGGGCATCAATCCCGGCGCGAGACCGACATGGCGACAAGCACCCCGCATACGGCGGCAACCGCCGCGGCCGCGCCCAGCGCACGCCATGGGTGCGCCTGCACGTACGCTTCTCCCGCATCGGCCAGATCGCGCACCTGGCCGCGGCCTTGCGCCTGCAGCTCGCGCAGGCGCAGCTGCAGCGCCTCCAGCCGCACCTTGAACTGTTCGCGGGCCTGGCCGGCTTGCTCGCCGGTCAAGGCGGCGGCGTCGCGCAGCAATGCCTGCACATCGGCTAGCAAGACGTTGACATCGCGCTGTAGCGCGGCGCGGTGTACGGAAAATACGGATCTGACGTCGTTCATGGCGCACTCCTGGCGGGTGGAAACGATGAAGGTACGGCGGGATGAAGCTAAGCCACACACCACTATAGGTTCGGCGCCGGTCTGGCGGTTGATCGACATCAAGCCGCCATCAAGCCGGCAGCAAGCAAGCGGATGCGGGGTCCGGCCACTAGTGCCGGGCCCGGGCCGCGGCCCGCTGCGGCATCAGCAGCAGGCAAAGCGCCATGAAGCCCAGCAGCGCTGCCGAAGCACTGAAGCGACCCAGTGCCAGCCCGCCGGATTGCAGGGGTTTGTCGAGGAAGTCGCCCACCACCGCCCCGAGCGGGCGCGTCAGGATAAAGGCCGCCCAGAACAGCAGGGTGCGTGAGATCCGCGTGCGGTAGTAGGCCAGGGCTAGCAATGCCAGCAGCGAGCCGAAGATCGCCATGCCGCCCACGTAACCCATCCCGGCCGTGTCGGCGGTCCAGTCTCCCAGCGCCGTGCCAAGCGTCTGCGAGAACATGATGGTGACCCAGTAGCACAGCTCGGCGCGCGGCGAATGCACGCTGTCGACCGAGACCGTGCCAAGCCAGCGATACCACAACGCCAGCGACAGCAGCAACAGCAGCGCCAGCAACGTGGATCCCCCGGCGTAGCCGATGCCGAGCGAGCGGTCCGCGAAGTCCGCCAAGGTCGTGCCGACCGTGGTGGTGGCCACGATGGTGGCCCAGTACAGCAGCGGCTGGAAGCGCGTGGCGCGAACCTGGGCGTAGACCACCACCAGGAACACCGCCGCAAAGATCGCTGTGCTGACCAGGTAGCCCAGTCCCATCGTCATGGACAGCGCATCGCCGCCGGTCTCTCCGAGCGTGGTCGCGGCGATCTTGATCAGCCAGAATGCCAGTGTGACTTCCGGCACTTTGCTGGCCGCTGCGGCGCTGGCCTCGTGGCTGGGGCGTGCTGTCATGTTGAACTCCTTCGACGTTAGGCTTGGTGCGGCGGACTCCTGCCACCGCAAGGATTGCCAGATACTAGTTCGCGCGGGATTAAGGCAGCATTAAGGCCGTGTTGCGGCGCAACGGGCGGGGCGGAGGACGAAAGTTGACTATCAGCCGCTGGCGCGTGGTGGCGGGAGGCTTATCGCGCCAAGCCCGAACGTGACAATCCCGAATGTGACGGGTTTCGACGTCAGAAGACGCCAAGCGCAAGACCTGCCGCCAAGCCAGCGCCCAGCTCGGCACAGTGCGCCAGGTCCTCGGCGCCGATCTCCTTGTGTGCCAGAATGCGTTCGGGCGTCTGTGCATGGGTGCAGACGATCAGGCCCGGCGCCACACACTTGAGCCGCCAGCCGGTAGCGATGCGTTCGACCTGGCGCAGCGCGTTCTGCCCGTCGCTGCCGGCACAGATCATGGCCGCGTACGGGCGGCCGTTCACACGGTCAAGCGCCGCGTAGTAGCAGCGATCAAAGAAGTCCTTCATCAGCCCGGACATCGCAGCCAGGTTCTCCGGCGTCGCGAACAGATAGCCGTCGGCCGCCAGCACATCGTCCGGACCGGTCTCGGCCGCCCGCTGCAGCCTGACCGCGATGTCAGGCTGCATACGCGCCGCGTCGGCTGCCGCCTCGGCCATCTGCTTTGTTCCCCCGGTCATCGTGTGGTAGACGATCAGCAGCGTCTTCATTTGTTCCTACTCGCCATCCGCCGGTACGCCGGTACATTGCGCACTCTAGCACGCCCCAAACACCGGCTAGCCGAGGAAAAGCCGCGGTCCAGCCCTGAGAGCAACTTCGCGCGTGCCGGTGCGCCGCTTGATAGTCGGCTTCACGCCTGTTCCGTCCACGTCGTTCCAAATCTGGGACGCTGATATGCGCTAGCGGTATCTATTCGGTCGCTTGTGCCGAACGCATAATTCGGGGTTTTCGCGCGAAGTCCAGCCAGGAGGGGCGGCGGGCCGGGGAATTGTTCGCCATGCCGATGGAATCCTCTTGACTTGTGTTCACTTCCAACGCGATCAAGGTGTCACCAACAACAAGAATTCATCTTCACAAGGCTTTTGTCATGCTTCGATCTGTCTTCTCCTTCGTCCTGATTTCCAGTGCGTTTGCCAGCGCCGCCGCGCTTGCCGCGCCCGCCAGCGAGGATGCCGCGTGGTTCGAGCCGGTTCGTCTTGGGGCAGCACTGGGTGCGGGCGGCGAGGCCTCGATCGCACGCGTGGAGGCGCGATGGAACCTGAAGACCGACCTTTGGGCGACGAGCTCGCGGTCAGTCCGTGTTCGCCTGGGTCTCGAAGCTTCCGTGGGTGGTTGGAATCCACATGGCAGCAATAGCAACCTCATGGGCGATGTGGGCTTTACACCCATCTTCCGGGTTCAGGGTGCCGGCCGCTCGGGGCCCTTCGCCGAGGTTGGCGCCGGCGTGCACCTGCTGTCGCGCACGCGCATCTCGGACTCAAAAGTATTCTCGACGGCGTTCCAGTTCGGCGATCGCATTGCCGCCGGCTACCGGTTTGGCGACGCGATCGACTCGGAACTGGGGGTGCGCTTCCAGCACTATTCCAACGCTGGCATCAAGGAGCCGAACCCCGGTATCAACTTCTACATGCTTCAGTACTCGGCCCGCTTCTAAAAGGGATTCATCCGACTTTCGTGTGGGTCGATGCATCGCTGGGCTAAATCCAGCGCTGCCGTAGCTCCCCTCTCCCGCATTGCGGGAGAGGGGTTGGGGGAGAGGGCGGGCCTGCGCAAGAGCGAGGCGCATGACGTTGAGCGAGCGCCCGCCCTCTCCCCCGGCCCCTCTCCCATTTCATGGGAGAGGGGAGCAAACCAGCGTATTGCTTCCCGCCACTTACCCACGCGAAAGTCTGAAGAACCCTAAAAGGCTTGCGCCCGGGCTCAGGCGGGCGCGATGCCGTAGCGGCGGCCAATGCGCAGCAACAGCGCGTCGAGTTCCTGAAGGATCGGTCTGCGGTCGTCGGCCGGCCATACCAGTGCCGATGGCATGGCTGGCAGGTCGATCTCGACAAACTCTCGACAAACGCGACCCGGCACCATGCGCGCCAGCCGCTCCTGCGGCACGCACAGCAGGCGCTGGTCCCGTCCGCCGTGATCGGGGCGTGGCCATCGAGTGCGAGCAATAGATCCTCCGTTAGTCTGCTTCGACCACGATCGCCTTGCGCTCGACATTCAGTTCCAGACGCTGCGTTTCGCGCTCGATGCCCAGCCTCACAGAAGTCGCCGCCTGACCTCGAATCAGATCCGTGATCTGGGTGAGCGACATCGCGGAGGTCAACCGGTCGTCGACCGTCGTGATCCGGTCGCCTGGTTTCACGCCGGCGAGTTCAGCCGGCGCGCCGGGAATTACAGCGTGCACGAGCGCACCCGTGCTATTCAGCGGCGTGGCGATGACGATACCGATGCCGACGAGCGATTGCGTCGCAGCCGGCAGTTTCAGCCACTTACCCGGCATGGCGGGATAACAGTCGGTGCACTGCAGCGAACCGTCACGCTCGCGCTGGAAGTGAAACGTCGGCTTCTCCGCCGATGCACATCCTTCGGCCCGCATCGTATCGAACAACGCCAAGCCCTGTTCGTTCTGGCACGCGCCCATCGTATTGAACATCATCGGCAACGGCGGGTCGGCCAGGATGCCGAACGACACATACGCGATGTCGCCCTTCACCACGATCGCCGGCTGAGCTGGCTCGCGAAGTTGCCCTTTGCGCCACGCGGCCCATGCGGTCTTCAGATCCGGATAGGATGCGGGTACGTAGGTGCCGTTGAGCGGACCGCCCGGATTTGCCGGGCGCTGCCGCAGTCCGGGCGGCACGATGATGCTCGGAAGGTACTGCGGCGCCGCGTCCTCGCTGCGCAATTGACCGTCTCTGAATGTCAGCATGAACAGTTTGCCGGCACGTTCGGCGAGCCCCTGTCCGGCTCCATTGAAATCCGCGACTACGTCATAGGCGGGCACCTTGACCGGCTGTCCTTTGCTGTCGACGAATCTCGTCAGATTGTCTTTGCGCACTTGGATCAAGCCGATGGTGTTCAGCGTTTCGGTTCGGACGCTCTGGTAGATGAAGGGCAGCACGAGCTTGCCCGTGTTCGCGTCAAGCACGCCGTATTGCGAGCCGAGCCGGGCCTTGGCCAGGCCCGGGAACTCGATGTCCAGACGGTCGTAGCCGGTGTCATTGAGCGGCTTGCCGTTCTTGTAGAGGTAGTACTTGCCGTCGCGCTTGGTCACCTGCGAGGCGACTGCGGCCGCCGTGGCGTCGGCCGATTCGCTTGCTGCCAACGCGGGTGACGCGATCAGCATCTGGGATAGCAGTGCAAGGACTGCGGCCAAGATCGGCTTGCTGCCGCGCCGTGCGGCCTTGCGCGACGTGTGCACGGCACGGTGAGGCGTGGCACCGCTGATTATTGTCGATTGCATTGGTTCGTCCTTTCTGATGGCTGATGATCGTCGCGACCGAAGATGGCCTGACGCCAGCCGCGCGGCTGCAAGCTGGTTCGCCCAGCACCTGGGCAAGCCGGCGCAAGGGCGATGATCCTCAGGCAGATAGCAGGCCGACGGGAGCATCGCACGGCAAGGCGCGTTCAAGGCGCGTTCAGGGCGCGTTCAGGGCGCGGGGAGCAGGCTAAGCACGGCCAGGCTCATGGCGGTGACACCGGTCTTGATCGACGGCTCGGGCACCGGGGCGAAGTAGGGCGAGTGATTGAACACCAGGGGCTTGCCGCCGCGCTTGCTTGCGGCCGAGACGTCTTCTGGGTCGAGCACACCCACAAGGAAGAACATCGAAGGCACGCCCTCGCCGCCGTATTCCGCGAAATCCTCACTGGTCGTGAGCGGCCGCGTACGGGCCACCTTGTCCTTGCCCAGGCCCGCCTGCAACGCGGCCTCGACGCGTGCGACCACCGTCTCGCTGTTCACCACGCCGAGGCCATTGTCGGTAATCGTGATCTCCGGTTCAGGGGCGGCGGCCGCGCTTGCCGATGCCCGCGCAACGCGCCGTACCCCGTCGACGAGCAATTCCCGGACCCCGGAATCGTAAGCGCGGATGGTGCCGCGCAAGACCGCGCTGTCGGGAATGATGTTGCCCGAGCTTCCTGCCTGGAGCGCGCCGACGGTAATCACGCCGAATGCCATCGGATCCTTTTCCCGGCTCGTCACGGCCTGCACATCCGTGACGAATCGCGCGGCAATGATGACCGGGTCCAGCGCCTTGTTGGGTGCGGAGCCGTGTCCGCCACGGCCTTTGAAGAGGATCTCGAACGAGCTGGCGGCAGACGTCATCGGGCCCACGCTGTAACTGATCGTGCCGTAAGGCCGGGGATCCGTGTGCAAGGCAAGCGCGGTGTCGGGCTTGGGAAAGCGCTTGAACAGCCCGTCGGCCAGCATGGCCCTGGCGCCGGCGCCGATCTCTTCAGCCGGCTGCGCCACGAACATCAGGGTGCCGCGCCACTGGCCCTTCATGGCGACCAGGGCACGCGCGGCGCCTACCCAGGTCGCCATGTGCAAGTCGTGGCCGCAACTATGCGCAACAAAGCTCTCGCGCCCGTTCCACGTGGTGACTGCCTTGCTGGCATAGGGCAGAGAGGTTTTCTCCTCCATGGGGAGGCCATCCATGTCGGTGCGCACCATGATGGTCGGGCCCGGGCCGTTGCGGTACAGGGCCACCACGCCGGTCTTTCCCACGTTCTCGGTCACCTCGAAGCCGAGCGCGCGCATCTCCCCGGCGAGCCGCGATGCGGTGCGGGTCTCGGCGAATGCAAGCTCGGGGTGCGCGTGCAGATCCTTGTACAAGGCGTCCAGCTCGGGATACATGGTTGCCACCAGGCCGTTCAGCTGGGTGGCTCGTCCGGCGCCAGGCTCGCTGGGCTGCGCCAATGTTCCGGCACCGGCATTGACTGCGGCAAGCAGCATGGCGGCCGCCGCCGCACGGCGAGCCAACGTGCGTCTTTGTTGCACTTTCTTCTGGGCTTTTTCTTGCACCTGGGATTCTCCTTTCTTCCTGATGTCAGAGCCGGGGATACGAAACCTCACCAAGCCTCACGAAACCACGCGCAACCACGCGCAACCACGCGTTGGCATCCTGGCCCGATATGGGCTTGGGTACGGGGCTGTGGTCACTGTGGTCACCAGCTGTACCGGTAGCCCATGCTGACCGTCCACGGGTTGTCCAGCCTGGCGCCGCTTGCGTACCCGTAGTCGGCGTACAGGCGGTGGTTCGTGCCCAGTGACGCGGCAACGCCCACGCCCAGCTCGGCAAGGCCGCCGGACAGGTCGGTCCGGGTAGCCACGCCGTTGGTGCGTACCGTGCTCTTGCCGTCAAGCTCCTGCGACAGGCTCAGCTTGACGTAGGGCTGCACGGTGCCGCCATTGGCCAATGCAATGCTGCGGCCGAGCAGGGAGCCAACGCGCAAACGCATCGAATTGCCGCTGTCGGCATCGACCTGCAGACCGTTGCTGGCGCGGTAGCTGGCGCCGCTGGCGCGGAGCATCGACAGCTCCACCTGCGGCTCGACGAACCAGCCCAAGCCGAACGGCACCTGGCGGCCGGCTTCCACCGACACGCCGATGGCGTTCTGGTGGGAATCGGCCTTCACCGACTGGCCGTCGGTCGCCACCACCGCGAAGTTCTGCTGGATTTTGTTTGCCTTGAACACGCCGTCGACGTACCAGCCGGCATCGGCCAGCCAGGTGGCATAGCCGCCGAAGTGGTAGCTATCGGCGCCGCCCGTGCCTTCGTCACGAAAACGGCGGTCGGTCGAGCTATATCCGGTCATGCCGCCGACGTACCAACGCCCGCCTTCGACCGGCAGGGACTTGTCGACGCCGACCTGCAGGCCGCCCACGGTCTGCTCGAACGAGCGGCCGCCGCGGTTGTCGAGCTTCTGGCGCTCGCCGAAACCCCGCATCCAGACGCCACCTTCGTTCTTGCCCTGGCGCAACTCACCCATCCGCCTGGCCAGCGTGCCTTTTTCGGCGTACCAGATCGCGTGCGCGGTGCCGGCGCTGGACGTATTGATGGCGGCGTTGGCGGCTGTGGACAGGTCTTCGGGGCCAGGCGGCGCAATCTCGGACTGCCCTGGCGGCGCCACCGCTTCCGGCGACAGCTCGCCGCTGTTGACGAGGCTCCAGTCGGTGGCGCGCCCGCCGACCGTATCGCTGCTTTTCAGCGCGTAGCGATAGGTGCCGGCATCTACCAATTGATCGCGGTTGGCGAGCGTGAACGACCCCGGGCCGCCTTCGGTCTGAATGATCCTCAGGGACCCGCCGCCGGCCATCGGCTCGGCGCCGCTGTTGGCCACCAGCACGCGGTGATCGCCAGAGACGGTGCCGCCGACGCGCAGCAGGTCGCCCTGGCCGGCGCCCAGGTCGGTGCGCATTTCGAACAGGCCGCCGCCGCTGAGGTTGCCGGTCACGTCCAGCACCTTGAACGCGCTGCCCGGGGTGGCAAATGACACCGTGCCCGCATTGTCCAGGCGCGCCACCGCCGAGTTGCCGCGCACGCGCCAGGTGCTGCTGCCGTCGATGCTCAGCGTGTCCACCATCCGCCCGGCGTTGTTGTGCAGGGCGCCGGTCAGCACGGAGTGGTCGCGCAGGCTCACGCTGGCCGACCCGCTGTCGAGCACCACGTCGCCCTCCAGGTGGCTGCGCTGCGCGTTGAGCTGCACATCGCGTGCGGCAACCACATCGCCGTCTGGCGAGGAGGGGCGCCGTTCGTCCACGTACAGCAAGGCGCCATCGCCGCTGCTGGATTTGCCGATGATCGTGGTGTCGACCAGGTTCGCAGTGAGGCCGCTGCCTTCGACCGTGATGCCATTGCCGTTCGCGGCCTCGATATGGCTGTTGCGGATCGATATCGTGTTGTCGACGCCGGGCGTGTTCGAGTAGGCCAGGATGCCATTGGCGCCTGTGCCGCTGGTGCGTATGTCGACGCCGTCCAGGCTGACCTGCGCGCCCTGGCGGCCCATCATCAGCCCGTGGGAACCGTCACCAACGGTGCGCACGATGGTACCTGTCGCATCCAGGCGCGCGGCGTTGGCGAGCAGGCCGTAGGCGGTGTGGCCGTGGGTGGTGACCGAGCCACCTTCGAGCACGACGTTGGACCCGGGCAGGCGCGAGACCACGCCGATGGCAGCGTTGCCGAAGGTCTCGACTGCGACGCCGCGCGCGGTGGTCGTCGCGCTGCTGCCGCTGCCGCTATAGAGTTCGGAGACGTAGATACCGTGCCCGCTTTCGCCACGCGTGGTGATCGAGCCGCCGTCCATGGTGACTGTGCCCGCCCGGTTTTCCACGCCCACGCCTTTTTCCCCGCTCATCCTGATGGAGACGTCCTTGGCCACCACAACGCTCTCGCTCGGAACCCGGATGCCGGCGACGTTCGAACCATTGCTGCTGATCTGCACGCGTTCCAGCCTGGCATGGACGCCATCAGCGTTTGCATCGATGCCGGAACCCGTCTCGGCATGCACCACCACATCGCGCAAATCGGCTGTGGACGGGGTGAATTCCGCTCCGCCGGCCCTGGTGAGATACACGCCATCGCGATACGCGTCGATGGTGCCATTGGAGAACGAGACGCTGCCGCCGGACGCGTGAATGCCAGTGCCGCGGACCGAGACGATGTCGGTGTTGGTGGCGGTCACGGTACCGCGGTCGACACTGATGCCTTTGCCGCCCCAATGCGTGGTGGCGGTGGCATTGAGCTTTGCCTGATCCAGGACGACGCTGGCACCATCCGCTGCGTGGACTGCCGAGGCGCCATCGCCAAGGACGGTGATTTGCGTTTTGTGGGCGGTAATCACGGCGTCCGTGCCCGCTGCATTCAGGCCATGGGCTTCGTCACCCTGGGTGGAAACCGAGCCGCCTGTCATCTCGACGCGCCCGCCGTCGATGGCGTGCACGCCGTGGGAATATTGACCCTCGGTCTTTATCCGCGTGTCGTTCAGGGTCGCCGTGCTGCCCGCATCGCGCACGACCAAGGCATTGGCCTCGAAGCTGCCCAGTGCGGTGAGGTTGCTGTCGGACAGTGCCAGGGTGCCGCCGGCGCTGACGCTGACGCCCTGCGCGCCGACGCTCGTGCCCGCGATGCCGGACTGGATGCTCACGCCGTTGCCCGAGAGGGCGTTGTTGGCGCCGCTGATGTTGACCGCCGTGCCGGCGCCCGCATGCGTGACCGTGTCACCGGGAACGAGCACCCGCGTTTCTCCATCGGGTGTGGAAAGATCGATGCTGGGGTAAGCCGTCGCCGCCGTGGCCAGTTGAATGCCCGGGAACAGCAGTGTCAGGATGGCGACGGAAATTCGAGTTGGTTGCAGTTTCATGGAGGAGTGTCCGGCTTGCTCCACCCCCAATACCAAATGCACCAGACCTGAATCGGCTAATGAAAATAATGAAGCGCGTATGGCAGCGTTGAAGGGGAGCGTTGAAAGAGTTTGATTCGCCGGTCCATTCTAGAGACGCGTTCACCAGATTTGAATCAGACAAGTACGAAAAGCAGGGTGCTTAACGCCACGGCGCGCGCTCCAGGCACGGCGCATTGCTCGACCGAAAGCGAAATCGACAGCGAAATCGCAGCGGGCGCCTGGAAAAGCCGATGTCGGGATGCTGGCCGGGAGCGACACGCGTTTCGCCTGGCGCGCGGCCAGTCTCTGTGCCACGGCGAGCGGGGCGGAGCCGATGAAATCGGCGCAAGTGGAAGGCCGCAGCCTCACTCGTCGATCAGCCGGGAGTGCTCATGCAACGTGATATGCGAGTCGGGCGGCAGATAGGCCACGGCGCTCGGGCGCGAGCTGGCGTTGTACGCCGGCACAGCCAGCCTGTAGCCGGCGCTGTAGCTCGCGTTATTGTCCGCGTTACTGTCCGCGCTATCGCCCGCGTCATAGGCTGCCGGCGCCCTGGCGCTGTGCGCGGCCATTTGCCTGGCAGGAACCGGCTCGGCATACGAATGCCTGCGGGCTACGGTGTGCTCGACCGCAGCGGCGATGGGGCTGGTGGCGGCGCGGGTGGCTGTGCCGTTGCTTGCGCTGATGGCTGTGCTGTTGGCTTTGCTGGTGGTTGCGTCTTCAGCCAGCAAAGGGGCGGGCAGAGGCGCCGCAGGCGCGGGCGAGTCAACCGCCGCAGCCACGGCAGCCACGGCTTCCGGCCGCTCGGCCACAGCGGCTTGCAGCCCGGCATCTGCTGCTGGCGATCGCGCAGGCGAGGACTCGGGCATGGACACAGGCTTGAATGCGGGCAAGGGTGCAGGCAAGGGCGCGGGAGCGGGGCCTGTCAACGACGCCGCCAACAGCCACGCCGCCGCCGCGGCCGTGCCGCAGCCCACCGTGCCGGCAGCCAGCCCGCGCAGCCGCGCGCGGCGCAACGCCCGCGCCTGGGTGGGGGCCGTGGCCGCAAGATGCACTTTGACGGCCTCGGCACGGTACGCAGCAAGCGTATCGCGTATATCGAAGCGCGTGCCCCATGGTGGCGGCACATCGAGTTGGGAAGGAATAACGGAATCAGGCAAGGCTCACCTCTGCAGCGCAAAAGCGACGCAACACCGCCGGTCGATCCGGGCGAAGCTGGTCAAAGGGCAATACTAGCATTGCTGATATGAGTCGAAAATCGGACAAGTCTGATTCTGCGCAACGCCAGGCCCGGCTCTCGAATTCCGCGCGCTGTACCTCGAAGCACGCGTGGACTGAGGATGTGGCATCTTTGGCGGGCTTAGTCATTTCGGACTTATCCGATTGATCGCGCCATGAAATTCAGACTTATCCGATTTCCTGAACCGTGAAACCTCGTTAGACTTTTGTTTGTCGGCATACCCCTATGTGCCGATGATCGACCTTTGCAGAGTGGGTACCCCCCTCCAACCCGCAATCGCGCCCCAGGCTGTTATCCCCGTGGCAGCCTGGGTTTTTTTACTGGCGCGAAGAAGGGCGGCTATGTCAGCTCCGGATTGCAGCATGGGAGAGCTGAAGCGGCAAGGGTGACGGTATTGCTCAAGGATCGGTCCGACGGCTGAGTTCGGCCATGAACCACCAGCCGGCGACCTTGCCCAGCGCCCCTTGAGCGTGAGCTCCGTTGTCAATAACGGTTCTTCAAGCGTAGCAATCGATCCCGGAGACGTCCGCTCTCGCTTAACACCGGGACATACCGCGATCAGTCTGGGGGACCGATCTCCTCGAACCAATCCATCGCCCGTTCTCTGGCTTCCCCGGAGGAAGTGGAAAGTATCGCGAGCAGGTCGCGATGTGCTTCGTTTACCTTTTTATCCTGGGACAAAAGGCCATCGAAGTACGATGCGATCAAGACATAGTCCAGATCAAGTTGATGGTTGAGCTCCTTCCCTGCCGCGGCGACGTTCCCCCCATTTCTTATCGTGATCAGGCAGTGCCTTGCCAGCAGATAATTGTATCGGAGGTACATCGGCTTCCGGGCGATGAAGCGGAGTGCGTCAATTTCCTCCATGCCGTGATCTTTCTTAAGCATCTTCAAAAAGAAGATCTCAGACATCACCTGAACGAAGGCGAGAAAGCGTGGCCAACTCAGATTTGGACTTCGGATGGAAGCGATGAGCTTAGGCCTCAGGCCTTGATGCAATACTTCCAGAAGTTGCTCGGTGCGGAGTCTGGCATTGGCTGCATCCAGATCTTTGCCCAGGAGAGACGCTCTTGCGTCGCTGAATCTCTTTTGAATGCTATCGTTGGCCTTATCGTTCTCGTCTTTTGCGAGATCCGTTATCAGATTGCCAACTAAACTCGTGAACTCGGAAGATAGGATTCCATCCGGGGTGGAAGGGCAACGCGAGTTCAACTCCGTATTGGATATCTCACCCACGCTGAAAGAAACCGCCACCTGATCGATGTGCGGGGAGAACACCTGCAATGCCAGTTTCATGGTCAACCGACAGTCCTCGTGCTTGCACATCTCAACCAGGGCGACATCTGGAATGACAAACCTGGACTCGGCTTCCGCTCGGATTTTCGCGGCAAAGTCAGGGCATTGCAGGACGTTCATGTCCACGACATAGGTTTTCATAGAAATTCTCTCTGATCGGCGTCAACGCACGCCTGCCGCAGCGGGCGCTCCTCACGCTGGTCATGATGGACTGCGGAATCAAGATGGCGGCGAAAGGCGGGCGCCGTCCCGGCGCCCGCCTTTCCTTCTCTCATCCGCGCCGCGTTATGCGACGGATGTCTTCAGCAGGTCAGTACCAGCGCGTATTCCAGCTGATGGGCGTCGCTTGCCACCAGGGGTTGGCTACGGGCACCTGCACGGTCCAGGTCTGCTGCACGGGCCAGGCCTGCTGTACGGGCCAGACCTGCTGTGCTGGCCAGACCTGCTGCGCCTGCCAGACTTGCTGCCCGGGCCAGACCTGCGCGGGCTTGGCTTGCTGCACGGGCTTGGCCGGCTCAACGGGCTTGGCTTGCTCAACCGGCTTGGTCGGCTCAACGGGCTTGGCCTGCTCCACCGGCTTGGTCGGCTCAACGGGCTTAGCCTGCTCCACCGGCTTGGTCGGCGCCACGGGCTTCGCCTGCTCCACGGGCTTGGACGGCTCTACGGGCTTGACCTGCGCCACCAGCGGGGCCTGCTCAATGGTCCCGGAGTTGGAGTAGATCATCGACTGCACCTTCACCTTGCCCTCTTTGGCGGACAAGCGGTTCACGTTGGTGAACGTGAGGCTGGAGAAGTCGAGGTTGCCGTGCTCGCTGGACAGCGTGCCTTCGTTCCTGGCGGTCGTTGTATTGACCGAAAGATTCTGGCTCGCGGTGATCTTGCCGGAGTTCGTGAACGTCGTCGCCTTCACCTTGGTGGTGCCAGTCGCGCTGGCGAGCGTACCGTTGTTACTGGTGGCTACGGCATCCACGTTGAGGTTGCCGGCGTTGGAACGGATCACGCCATCGTTAGTCAGGGTGGCAGCCTTGAGCGAAAGGTCCCGCTCCGATTCCATCGTGCCGTCAGCGCCATTGGTCATGGTGGAAGTATCGGCCGTCAGCGTGCCGCTGGCCTTGATGGTCTTCGTGTTGCGCAGCGTGGCCGTGTTCAGCTTGATGTCACCGTCCGACGTGATGGTCCCGTCATTGATCAGCACCGCCGACTTGAACGAGACGCCGGATTTGCCGCTGATTGCGCCGGCATTGTCCACGCTGTTCGAACGGATATCGGTGGCGCCCGCCGCCAGCAGTTGCGCGCCGGCCCGTACGCTGATCTTGTCCTCGGTGGCCTTCCCGGCGACGACGAAGCCAGGGGCGACTTCGGCGCTGGCGGTTTCGCCGCCAGCCTTGTCGTCGCTGGCCTTCCCACCGCCCTGATCCGCCGTCGTGATGACCAGGCCGGTCTTCTCGATCTTCAGGTCGCCGGTGAGCGCCTGCACCTTGCCTGCGATGTTCACGCCGGCGCCACCTTCGGTGCTGCGCAGCGAAATGGCGTTCGCGTACATGCCGCCGAGCGCGGCCACGTCGATGGCGTGCACCGGCACGTGATCGGTCCCCTTGGTTTGCTCGGCATCGATACGGTCGCCGTCATAGGCGATATCGTTGCGGCCCGCCACGGCGCGGATCAGGTCCTTGGCACGGACCGCCGCGTCGATCTTCATGGAACGCGACAGCAGGTCGACCTTGTCCACCGTGCTGGCATCGAACCCCCTGCCGGTGATGGCGATGTCGCCGCCGGCCACCGTGAAGCCGGACACGGAGCCGCCGCTGGTGAGCGTCGGCGTGCCCGTGGTCAGCGTGACGCGCGAAGCGTTCAGCACGCTGCCGCCATCGACGGAGATGCCGTTCGGGTTGGCGACGATCAGCGCGGCGCGCTGCCCGGCGATTTCCGTCGTGCCGTTGAGCATGGTGCGGGAATTGCCGACCACCTCGTTCAGGATGACGCCGGCGGCGCCATTGGCGAGCGCGGCATTGCCCGCGACATTGCCGCCGATCTGCGTGGCAGCGCCGTTGGCGCTGTTGTTGAGCACCAGGCCATTGGCGCCCACGTTGTAGTTCTGGAACTGGTTGTGCGATACGCCGGCGGCGTTCGGCGCGTTGATCTGCACGAGCGGCACGCCATTGGCGGTCGCGCCGATAGCCGGGCCGCCAGGCGCCGCGCTGATCTGTGCGGATGCCATGGAGGCGTGAAGCGCTGGGACGGCCAGCAACAGGGCGCTCAGCAAGGTGCTGCAGCGGGGCGGGCGGGCAATCATGGATGTCTTTTTCATCATTTGGACCATGGTAAGTAAAGTGAGAGACGGCAGGCCGCCGGCATACGGAGATCTGTGCCGATTTGGGGGCGGGCATGCCGGGTCAGGGTGTTGGAGATTCAGTAATGGCTGTGGTTGGCTTCCTCCTTCAGGTTGTGGATCAAGGCAATTTCCGTTCATCCGGCATTGGTGTGGGTACTGCATGCGGGCTGGAGTTGCCGGAAGAAAAACGCTGTTTTGCTCCCCTCTCCCATGAAGTGGGAGAGGGGAGCTACGGCGGCGCGGGATTCAGCCCGGCGGTGAATCGACTCACACGACACACGACACACGACACACGACTAACAACACACAAAACCCGACACCCCGACGAACCCAATGTCAAAGCTTCATCGATAGCTGCACGGCCACCGTTACCCGCGCGGCCTCGAACCCGGCCGGCTTGGCCACCGGCATGCCGACCGACACGTCGTAGCCAACCTTGCCGTACTCGCCCCGCACCCCGAGTGCCGCGCCAACCAGCGTTCGCCCGGCGAGCTCGCGCGTCACGCTGCCACCCACGGCGCCCGCGTCGGCCGCCACATAGGCTTCCTGTCCGGTGTTCCCGATCGCCACCGCGACTTCATTGCGCAGCACCCATCCGCTTTGTCCCACCAAAGTGCGCGAGCCATCGAAGCCGCGCACGCTGTACCGGCTGCCGATCGAAAGCATCTCGGTTGCTGGGATCGCATTCGGCGCTGCCTGCGCATTCATGCTGGCGCGATAGCCAAAGCGTTGCCTGCCGACGGAGAAGGGCGCGTCGACGCTCGCGTTGGCGCTGAGGATGCTGTAGCGGCCACTCCATTGCGTTCTGCCGCTCACATAGCCGCTGTTGGCCGACCACGCGGGAATGCTCCCGCGCAGGCCGAGCCCGCCGGTGAACGTCATGCGGCGCGCGCGTTGATAGTGGGCGTAGCTGAGGGTGTAGCCGGTGATGTCGCGCGTCTGCACGCCGATCGGCCAATCGCTGAGCCGGACGTCGTCCGAGCGCCGCGACAGCTTGGCGCGCACCGTGCCCTTCATGGTGCCGGTACGGTAAGCCACGTGGCTGGCACCTACCTCGAACGTGCGCGTGCGGCCCGTGTAGGGCAGGTTGCCGGCGCTGGTGGCGATCGTCTGCAGGAAGTCATACTGGTTCGCGCCCAGCCAGAAGGAGCCATAGCCATACGGCACCGTCCATTGCAGGCCCATCGCGCGCGATCCGACGCTACGGTTGCCGAAGTGCGCGTCGTTGTTGTAGGTGGCGATGAGCTGGTCGTACAGCCGCAGGGGGGAATCCACCACCAGGACGCCGCCGAGCTGGTTCTTGCCGGTCGCGTCGATGCCCGAGTTGTCGGCGGTGACGATGGCCCGCCAGCGGCGCACCTCGGGCGCATGGTGAATGGCGAGATCGGTCTGGCCAAATTCCTTGCCCGGCTCCAGCACCATCCGTACCGATGCGTCGCCGGCCACGGTGCGGATGTTTTCCAGTGTCTGGTCGAGATCGCGCAGATTGAGCACGTCGCCTTCGGCCATCGGCATCGCCATCTGGCGGCGGCCCGGCGCGTCGCCGGTCTCGGCGATGCTGCCGATGCGCCCTGGCACAAGCTCGATCTCCAGCTTGCCGGCGCGCAAGTCTTGCTGGCCGATGAGCACTTGCGTGGTGACGTAGCCGCGCTCGATGAGCAGGTAGCGCAGATGGTCGCGCAGGCGGGTGATGCCCTCGGACCCGATGCACACGTCCTGCACCTGGACGGCGCGCACCAGCCATGCGAACGCCTCGGCGTTCTTCCACTCAAGGCGCGAGATAGCGAAGCACGGCGACTCGGCGGGAAAGACGAGTGTCGCGTGCGGGGACGCTTCGCTGCCCGACAGCACCGGCGACGCGGACGAGGCGCGCGTCAGTGCCTCGTCAACCTGCCGCGCCTGGCGGCGTGTCGTTTCGGTGGTCTCGGCGGCCGCATGCGGTGTCAGTGACTGTGCGGTGGCCGCGGGGGCCCGAAGCAGGAGCAGCGCAACTGCGCCGCCGATAATATGGATGGATTTCATGTTGCCCATGCTGCGCGCGTTGCCTGGAACACAGGCGCAGGTTTGTTGCAAAAACGCTAGCCCGCCAATGCCTGAGCCGCTTGATGGGCCAGGGTGGCAGTCGCTGTGTGTTGCGTTTGGTGTCTTGTGTCGCGCGTGCGTGTCGTGCATCGCGCGTCGCTGCTGTCGTTAGCGAAGTAACAGGATTCTGAGTGTGATTCTGAGTGTCTTGGGCAGGGAAGACAATCGGACAAGTTTGAAAATGCGGCGGAATTTGCAAGAAAACCCGGCGCGGCAGCACGGGCGGATTCGATCACGCCTTCAAACAGCGGCATGCCCGTCGCCGCGACGGCGTGCGGCATGCGGAGTGGACAGTGCGCTCCTACTGGTAATCCACCAGCACGGACATCATGCCGGAAATCGTGCCGGGCGTGACCGTGGCTTCGGTTTGAATGTAGCGCGCGTTCATCGGGATCGTGTACGAGCCGCCGGTCGAGCTGTTATAGGCGCTGAGCGCAAACCGTTGATTGAAGGTCGCGGGCGTGCTGTTCGTGCCAGTGATCTGGATCGCCACGCCCTTCGCCGTCGAGCCGCCGGCGACCGGCAGCGCGCCGGCGAGGGCGGGCAGCGGGCCTCCGATCGGGGTGAGCGTGTAACCGACGCGCGCGAAGCCGGGCGGGCAGTTGTTGAAGCGAAGGTCGAACCCCTTCGTGCCCGACTGGTCGCCGGTCGATCCCACGCCCTTGAACTTGTACAAGACCATGGAGGGCAGCGCGACGCTTTGATCCGGCGTCGCGCAGGTGCCGTTGACCAGCCTGACGGTGGCCGCCAGCCTAATTGCGAGACCATTGCTCGTCGGAGTGCAGTTGGTGCTGCCGGGCAAGCACAAATAGTAATAGGACGGGTCGCTGGCCATGCCCGCGAGGCTGCCGGCCGACAACGGGCGGCTGTCGCGCAGCAGTTGCACTTCGAGTGGCGAATTGACGATGAGGAAGTTGCTACCGTTGCTGGAGAAATCGGTGACGGGCTGGCCGTTGACCAGCAGGCGAGTCGAGATGCCCGATACGTTGGTCGTGACTAGCGGTCCGGGTGCAGTGGTAGACCCGCCATTCGGATAAATGGCTAGCCTGGAAACCTGGCACGACGATGCCACGCCGCAGAGTTGACTCAACGGAATCGTATAGCGACTGATGACGGTGCCTGTTGGCAAGCTGTTCGGCAGGTTAAGCGTGGATCCGAACGCAGTGACAATGGTGAGCGCGAGTGCTTTCGGCGAAATCGACACGACAACGGCAAGAACGATTGCCGGGATCAGTCGCGCAGCGAGACCGCGCAGGATTTGATGAAACTGTTGCATAGCAGATATTTTCCTTGCCCTTTCCGTCAACGAGGGAAATCGTTGTTCTCCCATTTTTCGGATCAAGCATGGCGTGGTCGGGACGCGCGGGCTTGATCTCGGATGCTATCGGGATTGCAGGCCATTTAAAATCGGACGAGTACTAAAATGCGTGCCGCCGGCGTGAATACGCTTCGTCCTGATACGGTCGCCGTCATAGGCGAAAGGCGCGAGATAGCGAAACACGGCGACTCGGCGGGAAAGGCGAGTGTCGCGTGCGGGGACGCTTCGCTGCCCGACAGCACCGGCGACGCGGACGAGGCGCGCGTCAGCGCCTCGTCAACCTGCCGCGCCTGGCGGCGTGTCGTTTCGGTGGTCTCGGCGGCCGCATGCGGTGTCAGTGACTGCGCGGCATGCCCGTCGCCGCGACGGCATGCTGCGCGCACAGTGCGCGCCTACTGGTAATCCACCAGCACGGACATCATGCCGGAAATCGTGCCGGGCGTGACCGTTGCTTCGGTTTGAATGTAGCGCGCGTTCATCGGGATCGTGTACGAGCCGCCGGTCGAGCTGTTATAGGCGCTGAGCGCAAACCGTTGATTGAAGGTCGCGGGCGTGCTGTTCGTGCCAGTGATCTGGATCGCCACGCCCTTCGCCGTCGAGCCGCCGGCGACCGGCAGCGCGCCGGCGAGGGCGGGCAGCGGGCCTCCGATCGGGGTGAGCGTGTAACCGACGCGCGCGAAGCCGGGCGGGCAGTTGTTGAAGCGAAGGTCGAACCCCTTCGTGCCCGACTGGTCGCCGGTCGATCCTACGCCCTTGAACTTGTACAAGACCATCGAGGGCAGCGCGACGCTTTGATCCGGCGTCGCGCAGGTGCCGTTGACCAGCCTGACGGTGGCCGCCAGAGCGATCGCGAGACCGGTATCGTAAGAGGTGCAGATTTTGCCAGTGGTTGACCAATCATGGCGCAGGCACACATAGAAATAGGACGGGTTGCCGCCTTGCTGGCCCGCCAGGCTGCCGGCCAACAGCGGGCGGTTGTCGCGCACCAGTTGCACTTCGAGTGGCGACTTGACCATGAGATCGTTGCCAGGACTGGCGTTGACGTTGAACCCGGTGACGGGCTGGCCGTTGACCAGCAGCTGAGCCGAGATCCCCGATACGTTGGTCTGGATTAGCGGTCCGGGGTTGGTTGCACCCCCGCCGTTCGGCCAGAGCGATATCGAATCAACCGGGCACCGCGCCTGGCTGCAGAGTTGACTCAACGGAATCGTGTAGCGACTGACCACGGTGCCTGCTGGCAAGCTGTTCGGCAGGTTGAGCGTTGTTCCGAACGCCGTCATCTGAGAGAGCGTAGCCGCCGCTTTCGGCGAAAACGACACGAAAACGACAAGAACAATTGCCGGGATCAGTCGCGCAGCGAGACCGCGCAGGATTTGATGGAACTGTTGCATAGCAGAAATTTTCCTTGCCCCTTCTGTAAACGAGGGAAACTGTTGTGCTCCCATTTTTCGGATCATGCATTGCGTGGACGGGACGCACGCGCTTGATCTCGGATGCTATCGGGATTGCAGGCCATTTAAAATTGGACGCGTACTAAAACGCGTGCCGCCGACGTGAATACGCTGCGTCCTTGGCGTGTCGAGGGCAAGATGCTCCCGATCGATGACCCGCCGCGCCTGTCAGCCGGGCCCATGCGCGATCAACCGTCAGCGAGGCAGCGGGCCAGTGTGATTGAGCTGGCGATAGGCAAATTGCAGGCTCCAGGGCGCGTAGACGTAGTGCAGCGCTCGCCCCACGGCGGTGCCGGCGGCTTGCGGGCGGCCTCCATCGCGCACCCTGTCGCCCGACGCGTTGCCCAACTCCAGTGTGACCAGGACCAATAGCGCCGCCTTGATGTCGGAGTAGCGGTCGCGTGGCAGGAGCCCGGCCACGATGTTCCGGGCCATGTCCTGCTTCTGCGGCGGCAGGCTTGCCAGGGACGCGGTCGCCAGCGCGCAGTATCCGCTGCCCTTCGAGGCAAGCTGCCATAACTGCCATGAGTGCGAAGAGCGCATCTGAAAGTCCTTAAGTCGTTGCGAAGTCGTTGCGAACCGGAAACCGGAAATCGGGAGGGCGCGGCAGCGTGCCCGCCTGCCGCGCGGTTACTGGTAGCTCATCGTGAACGTGGCGTAGCTTTTTGCCTCGCCGGGTGTCACGGTAGAGGCGGTCTGGATGTAGCGCGCCTTGAACGGGATCGTCACCGGCACATTGCCGAACTGCCCGATGAACCACTGGTTCGGATTGTTGCTCTGTGAGGAATCGGGGCCATAACTGACCAGGCTGTTATCGGTGCCGCGCAGTACCTGAATGCCGACGCCCTTTGCCTTGGAGTCACGCGACAGGGACAGCAGGTTGCTTCGGTTCGACCAGTTGGTGCCGTCCGTCATCGTGAAATACATGCGCGTGGACGTTCCCTGCGTGCCCCCCGAGCACTGCAGCCGAATCTCGAACGGCTGCTCGTCGGTGGTCGTGCCGACGCCCTTGAACGCGCGGATCGGAATCTGGCCGAGCGGCACCGAGATGGACGGCGTCATCACCCTGCATGCGGGGACCTGCGGCCTGATGGGGAGCGAACCATTGATGAAGACACGCCGGATGACGAAGCCGTGATCGACCGCGGTAGTCGTGCCGATTTCGCCCGACAGTGACCCGCCCGCCGTGATCGGGCCGGTCTTGACCAGTTCCACCTTGAAATCCCCGCCTCCCACGTAGTAGCCCGCCTCCTTTGCAACATGGGTCTGTTGCGGCCACCATCCGGTCCATCCTCCGTCAATGCGCACACCGATCCCGGAAACGCCGGTGGCATAAGTATTAAAGGCCCCTGGAGCCCCTTTTCCCTCGTATTTGACCGTGCCAATCAGGGATGTGCAGGTAAGGTCGCCACTGGGCCCGGTTGCCGTCCCCTTTTCGGAAAAAAGAACCGTCCCGTCTGGAACCGTGGGGTCAAACGAGGAGGGCGACCAGGCGGGGAGCCTGACCTCGAGATACTCGACAGGTCCGACCCCCCTGGCGATGATCGAGCAGCTCGCCAGTGCCTCCGAAACAGGAAGGGCAAACGCTGCGGTGCAGCCAACTCCAAGTATTGCCCGGCGACACCGCACGGCGCTTTTCTGAACAACGCGATGCTGTCGTGGCATCTTGATTCTCCTTATGACGTTTTGCTAACGGCCAGCCGGGAGGGCGGCCGGGCATGGCATGAAGTGCGAGGCAATCGGCTGGCGCTACTGGTACGAGAACGTAATCGTGCTGAGCGCACTCACGGTACCCGGCTTGATCGTCTCTTCCGTCTTGATATAGCGCGCTTCGAAGGGCACCTTGATGACACTAGCGGATGTCCCGGATTTACCGACCAGCCACTGATTGGTATTGCCTTTGGCCGATGAATCCGGCCCAAAATTCAATGGACTGGTCGTGCCTTGCTTCATGATTTGAATGCCCAGGCCAGATGCCGTCGAATTCTTTGCCAGGCTAAGGACATTACCGGTATTCGCGGGATTGGTCGCATCCGTCAACGTTGCATAGACACTGAGGTTCGCATCGCATTGGAGCCCCAACGAAAACGGCGTCGATTTGGCGGCAGAGACATCGCCTACCGCTTTCAGGCTATACGTCACCAACTGCGGCATAACGACCGTGTTGGTCGCGCCGGACGTGATCGTGCATGTTCTTGCCGTAACGGCAATGCTCAATGCGGCCAGACTTGCCGCCTGCCTATTCGACACGACAGCTCCACCCAGCGTGGCGATGATGGTCAGGATGTTTTTGGCCGGGGCACTATAGGTTCCCGTTTCGATAGCACCCGTTACGACGAGAGTCACCCGGTGGTGGTAACCCCAAGCGCCAGAGCCGGGGGGGCCGGGTGGAAGCACAGTTGGCCCAGCCCCAATAGGGTCATAAGGCGTGTTGGCATTTGCCGTTTCCAGTGCATAACCTATTCCGGGAATTCCGGTTTCAAATACAGCAGCGCTGCCCCTCTCGGCCTTAAACGTCAAACCCGGAACTACTTTCCCGAGCGGCGTTACGATGATTTCATCGAAATTGCAATCGCTGGTTCTGCTGACACTGTGACGGGCGTATCCGGCAGTCGATGACGGAAACTGAATCCCCGAGGCCACCGAATCTCGAACAGTGCTGAGCGAGGGCGGAAGTTTTGCCGATGCCTGACTGGTCGGTGTAGTGGTCGTACAAGCAGCAAACGCTGATTCAGAAAAAAACATGACGCCCAGGATTAGAGCGCGCGAAGTCATTTTAAATAGCATAATAAATCCCTTTGCCAGATGCGCGGTGGATCCACCAAAGTATTCCAATGCCAGCCGAACATCGGAATACGCCATCGGGTGCATGTTTCCATCTCACCGTGCGGGCCGCCTGTGCGTCCGAAAAATCCATCGCATCTCTATCAAAATCTGATTTGCACTACTGGTACGAGAACGTAATCGTGCTGCGCGCGCTGACCGAGCCAGGCTTGATGACCGGAAGGGTCTTCACATATTTGGCAACGATGGGAACGTTGAGGGTGCCGCCCGACGCCGACGAGCTGCCGACATACCACTGGTTGGTGTTTCCCTTCGCCGATGAATCCGGGCCGAGTCCCAGCGCTGTCGTTTCACCCGGCCGGAACATTTGAATGCCCACGCCGGTCGCGGTGGAATTGCCGGATAACGTCAGTGTATTGCTGGTATTGGCCGGATTCGACGCGTCCGTGAGTGTTGCGTGCAGCCCCACATTGGGATCGCAATTCACCGTGATGGAGAAGGATGCCGATGCATTCGACACCGCGCCGACCGAATTCAGGCTGTTTAATACCAGGGTGGGCAACGCGACAGCATTGGTCGCTCCGGATGTCACCTTGCATCCACGCGTCGTCACGTTGAGCGTTCCTGCACCCGTAAAATATCCGTTCCGAGTAACACTGGTGCCATTTCCGAAGCTCGCCGTCATTCCTGACACCGCCGTTTTTGAAATGGTGTACCTTCCCGTGGCAAGGCGTCCTGTCGCAACCAAGCTGACCCGATGGTGAACAGCCTGCCAACTCGAAGATCCGGAAAATATCACCGTTTTCCCGGGCTTAGCCGGGTTCCATGGTCCGTTAGGCGCTAAACTCCAGCCCAAGGCATAGCCAATTCCAGGCACCTCTGTTTCATAGACGGGATAAGTCTGACCGCCATCCGTATAAGTCACCCCGCTAACCACTTTCCCATACGGCTCGAGCGTTATGCTTTTGATATACTTCTCATCGCATTCAGGACCATATCTTAAATCGAAAACCCATACTGAATTAGGCGTCGTCGATGGAAAGAGATTACCTGGCAGGATATTGTCCGCCGAATCACTAAGGCTGGCTGGTAAATTTACAGAAAGCCCTTCATAGACGTTTCGAACACAGCCGTGCGCGGAGTTTGGAAGAAATGTCGCAGCTAGCGTCAGGGTACCAAGGCATGCCATCAAATACCGACGCAGGATCGGTGTATTGATATGAATATTGATATGTTTGTTGATATAGCTGGTAAGATTTTTCATCGCTGTTCCAACATGATATGTTGTTTGTATTTCGCAATTTGTTTTTCAATTACTAATTTAATTTTTTTCGCGCTGCATCAAATGCAGATGCGGCCCAGCGAGGCCAATTCCACCAACTCATCAGGGTCGATATCGTATGTCTTTGAAGATTGATGGATCCCTAAGATCTCGCTGCGCGCGTAGCCCCCCACATCGCGCAGCGTCCTGCTCGTCCGAACCTCTTAGCGATTCGGCCGGTTCACCGCATAGGACGGCCTTTCTGCTCCGTCCGCGCAAGCCGCATCGATGCGCTGCAGCGGCTGCAGCCCCTTCTCCTTCTTCCGCTCCGGCAGCTTGTACGGGACATGGCACACCGCCGATTTGTCCTTGCCCCATTTGACGGTCAGCTCGCCCTGCGACTCCAGGCCGCGCGCGAAGATCTTGCCCATCTGGCCCACCGAGCCGACCTCTTTGCCTTGCTCGTTGAGCACGGTTGCGCCAAAGGGCAGCGGCGAGCCGTCCGGCCGCCGGGACCGGATCAGGGCGGAACGCCCGGACTCCGTGGCAAATTTCAGCAGCGGGACGGATCCCGCCAGCGGCGCCACGCGCTGGCTGGTCTCCTTGAGCTCGACATCGGTCGACAAGCCCTTCGGATCCAGCTCGATCATGTTCATATTGAACGGCGTGAGGTACGGCACGATGGCGTAGCCCCGGCTGTCCACCCGCACGCCCGACGCATTGGTCACGCGCGCACCGGCCGCTTCCGGCGCTTCGACGATCGCGAACGTCTCCGACAGCGGCTGCGACAGCGTGATCCCGCCGCTATGCGCGACCATGGCGCCGCGCGCCGACACGGAGGCCTGCTGGTAATCCGCGCCGCCGCTGACACTGGCGCTGAGCTCGGCGACCGGCGCGCGATACATCACGTTGGCGCCGCCATTGGTCGTCGAGCTGCCGTCGCCGGACGCGTGATTGGCGTTCAGGCCGTAGGAGAAATTGTTGTCCAGGCCGGCCGAACCGGAGAGCGACGATTGCAGCTGGGTTTTCCCGTTGCTGTCGTGCACCATGTTGCCCGACAGCGTCACGGGGGTCTTGCGGCCCAGCGGAATCGTCACGCCGACGTAGTACTGCGTGCTCATGCCGCCGTTCGGGCTGCGCTGGCGTGTCGCCGAAACGCTGTAGGAAATATTCTTGTAGGCATTGCTGTAGCCCACCGAATAATTCACGTCCGAACCGCTGCGGTTCCAGTACGTTGCCGTGGAGGCGGTCGCGCTGAGGTTGCCGCCGCGCTCGCCCAGGCGCTGGTTGAGCGTCAGCGATGCACGATTGCGCTGCCGCCATACCGTGTCGATCGAGTTGCCGCGTTCGGCCTGCTCGCGTGCGAGCATGGCGTCATTGAGGCCGAAGTACCCGGCTGTCGAATAGCGGTAAGCCGCAATCGAAACGTTGGTGCCGGTCTGCACCACGTTCTTCGCATAGCTCACCCGCACGCTGGAGCCGTCGAACCGCTTCACGCCCGGAATCAAGGTGCGTGCCTGCGTGATGTCGGCGCCCATGGCGCCGAACGAGGTGTTCAGCACGCCGCCGCCCATCACGGACACGTAGCCTTCGGCCACGGTGATGCCGCCATAGCCGGTCAGCAGGTTGGTGAAGCCGCGCTGCCAGGTGGCCTGGGTGAAGAGGGGATTCTTCGAGCTCTGCTGATTGCGCACCGTTCCCGCCACCACGCTGTAGCGGTTGGTGCCGGGGCGCAGCGACAGCGGCACGGCCGCATACGGCACGGAGAACGAATGCACGATGCCGTCCGCTTCCGTGACGGAAACGTTCAGGTCGCCGCCGTACCCGGTCGGGTAAAGATCGTCGATTTCGAACGCGCCCGGTGCCACCGTGGTTTCGTAGAGCTTGACGCCGTTCTGCGAAATCGTGACCTTTGCATTGCTCTTGGCCACGCCACGCACCACCGGCGCGTAGCCGCGCAACGAATCCGGCAGCATCCGGTCGTCCGTGTAGACGCGCACCCCGCGGAACTGGGTGGAATCGAACAGCTCGCCCGAAGTATAGGATTCGCCGATGACGAGTTGCGACGACAGCGACGGCAGGCTCCGCTGCACATAGGTTGCAACGTTCTGGTACTTTTGCCGCCCCTTGTCATCCCAGTTGTACGACCCGTCGTGGCGGAAATGCCAGGCCCCCAGGTTGAAACCCGTGTTCAGGCCGAGGTATCCCTGTGTCTGGGTGCTGCTGCCCTGGTTCTTGGTGCTGTAGACGTTGAGGTTGTAGCCGAGCATCCCGACGGGGACGCCCTGATCCCATTGATCCGGGCTCACGTACCCGCGCGGGTTACGCACGAGCGAAACCTGCGGAATGCTGAGCGTGAGCCGTTGTTCGCTGAAATCGAAGCTGCTGCTCGCGTCCGCAATGGCTTGCCCGAGACGAACGCAGGCACCGGGCTCGGCGAGCGAGACCTTCACATGGTGAGGCAGCTTGCCGAGATTGACACCGGCCTGCTTCAGCAGCGCTTCGCTGAAGCAGGGCTGGGCATCGGCCGTGCCGGGCACGGCCTTGAACGGAACGCTGGCGCGCCCGGCCCAGTTCTGCTCGACATAAAGGTCGACGCTGTACGTGCCAGGCTGGACCACGTTGGCGCGCTGGAACTTCGACAGGTCAACGGTGCCGGCGCTGTTGTTGAGAAAGCCGCCCTCGAACTCGACCTGCGCGACATGCAGCGGCTCCGGTGCCTCCGGTGTTCCGCCGTCCGCGTGCGCGTTGCTCTGCCAGCCGGCCAGGCTGGTCAGCAGCAATGCGCATATTGGCCGCAGCTGCGGCATGTGACCAATATCGGAATTCGGACGCTGAATCGGCGGCATACAAAACACTCCGGGAGTGAGACTTCAGGCGATCATGGATCGGACCACGACATCGAATCCAGGGTCCGATCTTGCCGCCCGACATGCGTACGTGGCGCACGGGCGCGCAACGCTGATTGATGGGAGATTTCTGTGCCCCCAGCAGTGGGGCGGGTGACGACGTGCTGACCGGCCAGGCTACTGCCGCAGGTCGGTGACGACGGGCATCTGGGTATTCTTGCTGCCGCCCCAATCGTCGATGCTGTTGAACTCGACTGTCGCTGGCGCGGTGGGCATCGATTCCAGCCCCTTGACCGGGAAGGTCTGCGACGCGCCGGGCAGCACATGGCCCATGCCGGCATCGAGTGTCGTCCCACCCATCTTCAACTGGACGCTGCCAAGGCTGACGACATAAGGGGTCGGGTTGACGGTTTTCAGGACATACTGGTGCTCGCCTGCGCCCCTGGTGAGCTGCCATTTGAGCTGGGCGGGGGCTTCCTCGGCTCTGCCGGGCAGGCCGGTCGGCCGGTACATCAGTTTGATCCGTGTGCGAAAGGCGACCTGGAGCAGGTTGCGCTCATCCTCGGCGCTCGGCTTCGGGGGAACGTCCAGCACGTTGAGCCAGAACAGCGTTTCCTTGTCAGTCGCCATCGGCTCGTTGGTATGGATCACACGCAGGGTCTGGCCTTTGCCCGGCTCGACCCGGAACATGGTCGGCATGAGCGTGAACGGCACGTCGATCTTGTCCGGCACTTCATTTTCATTGCCGTTGCCCTTGTCGATCCAGGCCTGAACCAGCGAAGGGAGCTTGCCATCGTTCGTGAGCTTGATGGTCATCTCGCGCTCTTCGGCGGGAAAGACCAGGCGGGTTCCTGACACCACGACCGTGGCATTGGCCGTTGTCGCGATCGATGCGGAAACAATCGATGCCGACGCGATCGCCATCGCGCTCAACAACTTCGGAATGCTGTGTCTCATCTTGACTGTCCTTTGAGTTATACCTCCTGTCGCAAGCCGCCGACCCGTTCAGGCCGGGCGGCTTGCAAAGCTGGTACGATCAATCCCTGGAAATCAGGGACCCGTCTTCGCGCTTAGGGATACATCAGGGTGTATTGCACGAACGAGTTCGCGGTACCCGCCGTTGCCACGCCAGTTGCCGTGTATTCGGCGGCGTAGGTCATCTTCGCGGCACCGCTGGTGGCATCGATGTCCACGATCTGCGAGTTCTGGTCGGCGCTGGCTGCACCCACCTTGATCGGCTTGAACTGATCGTTCAGCAGGCTGATTTCCACGTTGCCTGCGGCGTCGGCGCCTTGCAGCTTCAGACGGCCGGTGTCGGCGTTGACGCTCGTGCCGGGTTCGAAGGTAACCGAGACCTTGGTCGGTGCATCCTTGGCGACGCTGCAGCCCGTCAGCGCGAGGACGAACGGCGTACGGCCCGCAGTGGCGCCAGCCTTGGACAGCGCGCTGGTGCTCGCGCGCGGCAGCGCCACGGTCAGGTCGTTGGTGCCGGCGTTGATCTTGCAGGTGGAGGCGATCACGTTGCCGGTGAAGTTGATCGTGCCGTCGGCGGCTTGCGCCGAACCGGCTGCGGTCATCAGGCCAGCCGTTGCCAGGGTGATTGCCAGAATTTTCGTTTTCATTTTCAAGTTTCCTCTCGGAGGTTGTTAAAAGTAAGTTGCAAAGGTTGCTTGAAATGCGTGGCCACTCAGCAATATCGCGAGCGAACGGCTTTGCATTCATGCAAGGGTCGAGGCTGCACACTCGTTCATGAGTGATTACCTCGGTACTGAGTGGCTCACAGCCGGTACTGTGGGCGACCCGGTATCAGGGAAGCCAGCCAGAAGATGGCGGGGTGCCGCTGCGAATGCAGTTCATCAATGCTGGCTATGACTAATGTCATTGCCATACTTGATGAGATCAACATTGCTCTTTATGCCGAGCTTTCGCATGGCGCTCATCTTTTGGCAGCTGATTGTCTGCTTGCCCTTCTTGAGAAGGACTGCGATTTCACCGACGGTCAAGCCCGATATATAGAGGCGCATTACCTCGGTTTCTCGGGCCGAGAGCGGTTGTGACCGATCGATGCTGGACTGCAAGCAAGCTAGCGCCAGGCGGACCCGTGGAGAAATATATTCCCCGCCTGAAGCGCTGACATGAATGGCAGTGATTACCTCGGTTGCATCATCATGCCGACCCACGATGGCGGAGACGCCAAGGGCCAGAACAGACTTGATGATGGCGGGCTGCTTGTATCTGGTCAGTACAACAATTTTCACGTTTGGGTGAAGCCGGCGGAGGCGGGATAAATAAGACAGCCCATCGCCGGATTCTCCACCACGAATGGAGTAGTTGGTTACAACAACATCACAACTGATGTCGGACAAAGTGCTGAAGAGTTCAGCTGACGATTCACATGACGCCAGGACATTTATCGTCGGAATTGAATTTAGTGCGCATTTCAAGCCATCCAGTATCAATGGAGTGTCGTCGGCTATCACCACGTTTATATTTAATCTACGCATATTAACCATGGCCCCTTTGTTTGCTGATTGTCTGGTTATCCCCTATAGCGATGGTGGCGTGTGGAGTTGCAATATGTGTATCTTCTACGATTCTTCGTCCCAGATACATAGGACATGTACGAAATTTTCAGGGCTTAATAGGACAAGTCCTAATTTTTACAATTGTTGACACTTTTCATCCCCAGGGTCACAGGCGGGAATTCCATCAATTTTTCATCTGCGGCCCGGCATCTCCGGCGACGTCAGGGCGCGCTGTGGCGCGGGTTTCGGGGTGGCAGCCAGTGTTGCGGACGCTACATAACAGCGCGCAGGTGGCCGTCTTGCCGGGCTTGTGTTTGGCCGTGCCCAACGGGCTGGTGCTTGAGCGAGGCGCCAGGATGGCTGGCAGGGCGCCAGCGGCGAGGCGTTCAGGGCGGTTCATGAGGCAAGGCCTTGTTGTGGCCGATGCGAGCCGGGAGGCGGTCAGCAAGGGCGGGAGGGCGGGGAGCGCGGTTGCCTATATGGCGGCAGCCAGGAAAACGGCAGCGCTAAAGGAGAGGGCGCGCCACGGATCGCCACGAATCACAACGAATCACCACGATCCGTTTCCAGGCAAAGGTCAAAACGACGACAGGTGACCGTAATTGACGGTCGACGGCGGCGCCATGCGCCGGATCAGCTTGCGGAGAAGAAGCGTGGGACGGCGTCTTGCTGGATGGCGGGCGATATCAGGAAGCCTTGCGCCCTGTGGCAGCCAAGCTCCTGGAGAAGCCGCCGTTGGGCTTCGGTCTCCACGCCTTCTGCCACCACGGTCAGGCCCATCTTGCGCCCAAGCTGCACCACGCTTGAAAGGGCGGCACGGAAGGCGTCGATCATGATGGCGTCCTTGACCATGGACCGGTCCAGCTTCAGCTCCGTGAAGGGCGTCGCCACCAGTCGGTAGAACGAGCTGAAACCGCTGCTGAAATCATCCTGGGCCAGGCCAAAGCCGTGCATGCGCAAGCGGCATGCGCCAGCGTAGTAGTTGCTTTCCTGCGTTTCCATGGAGTCTTCGGTCAACTCGAAGCAGATGCGCCGTGGATCGCCCTTGGCCGCTTTTACCTGCGCATGCAACCGATCGGGAAGATCCGGGTCATCCAGCAGCCTGGTCGTGAGGTTCACGGAGACGGCAATATCGTGGCCGCAGGCCTTCCAGTCTTGCTGGGCGGCGAGCGTCTGTGCCAGCATGGCCTGCAGCAAACGGTCCTCAAGCCCCTCGCGCTCGATGGCGGGCAGGAAGGCGCCGGGCAGCAGGAGCCCGAATTCCGGGTGTTCCCAACGCACCAGCGCCTCCGCGGCATGGCCCAGGTCGTCGACCAGCGCGTACTTCGGCTGGAACCAGGCTTGCATTTCGCCGTTTTCCATGGCGGCGATCAGGGCGTCGCGGTGAAAATCCGGGGTGTTGCCGGGGCGGGCGGGACGGACACGCTTCACGCTCTCGCCATACGCGCCAAGCGCCGCATGCACGCCTTGCTGGGTGAGCGGCTTCGGCAACGTTGCCATCACCGCGATGCCCCGCGACTCAGCGACCTTGCGGGCGCCCACCAGTATCGGCCGCGGCGCGGTGCTGGTGATGACCAGCGCCGGTGCGAACGCGGACGTAGGCAGGCTCTGGATGATCTGGATGCCGTCAACGCCGGCCACATTGAGGCCGGTGACAACCAGGTCGAAAGGGCATTCGCCCAGGCGCTGCAAGGCTTTGGCTCCATCGGTGTAGCCTTCCACATGATGGTCGCCCTGACAGGCGAACATCTGCATCGTGGTGGAGAGATGCAGCGGAGTCTCTTCCACGACCAGGATGCGATGACGGCTCGCATTGCCCGGAACCGCGGGCTTATCGTGGGTGCGCGCGCCGCAACCATGCAATGGCGTGCCATGGAGTTGGGCTTGATGCAGAGCGAGGGTGCTGAGAGATCCTTTCATACCGACAGGATAAAAGGATGGCAGGCATTACTAAATAGGACGAGTCTGATTCTGCAGGTCAGAGTGAAAGAAATCGACGCGTCAGCCATGCCCGGCTGGCAAGTGAGGGGGCAAAGGCACGGATCGTATACCATGGATATGGTCTACTTCGCACTTATAGGCGGAAAAGTGATCGAAGAGTATCATTGCGGCCGGGGTTGAAACCCCTGGCGCCGTGTGTACCAAGAACGGTACGTGGCGACGTTGCGCTGTTTGCCATTCGTACCATGGGGTCTTGTGCAATTTTCTACAAGCGTGGGCTTGATGGATGACTTTCATTTGCGTGTCATGGTGGCGGACGATCACCCAGTCACGTTGCTCGGCATTGCCCATTCGCTGCAGGGGGCCGGCGGCATCGAGGTAACCGGCACAGCCTCGAATTCCACGGAGCTGGTCGATGCGCTCGGCAAGCAGCCGTGCGACGTGCTGGTGCTCGACTATGTCATGCCGGACGGTAAGTACGGCGACGGACAGGCACTCATCTCGATGATCTTGCGGCGGTACCCCGAGGTGCGCATCGTGACCATCACCATGGTGGACGATCCCGCGGTGCTGCGCGCCATCCAGACGCTTGGCGTGACCTGCATACTGAGCAAGTCCGATGCCATGGCGCATATCGTCACCGCCGTGCATGCCGCCTATACCGGTGGGCAATACGTGTCGCCCACCGTTGCGTCCTTGCTCGAAGACCAGGAGGACCCGGGCGCCACGCGCAAGCTGAGTGCCCGGGAGGCGGAAATCGTGAGATTGTTCCGGGCGGGCTACAAGGTGGGCGAGATTGCTGCCCAGCTGCATCGCAGCAAGCAAACCATCAGCGCGCAAAAGGTTGCGGCAATGAAAAAGCTTGGGGTCACGCGCGACGCGGACCTGATCCGCTACAGCGGCAACGAGACGCAGCCGGAGCCGCAGCCGGAGCCGGAAGACGGCCAACAGGAAGCGTGACGCCGGGCTGTGCGCCTGATAGGTCCAACAGAAGCAGAATGATGTCAACGTCGCCGTGAAACTGAAGCCCCTTGTCAGGCACCGCATTTCCCGCGGCCGCCGCGACTTCAATCCAGAGCTGATGAAGCGGTATCAGCTCACCCTGCTGTACGGCGGTGGTGCCGCACTATCGGCTTTCATCCTGCTGTGCTCGGTGCTGGCCGTGTGGATGGCGGCCAGTGACTACAATGCGGCCGCGCGCGCGGGCTTTCTGACGCAGCAATCCAGGCTCCTGGTCAGCATGACGGGGGCCAGCGCGGTCCTGAAGCGGGGCACGGGCTATGCGGAAGGCGTGTGGGACCGCCATGCGCTGCCGTCGCCAGCCTTGCGTGAACAGTACCTTTCCAATCATGGCCAGTTGCGGATCATTCAGGATTCGGGCCGCCGGGTCTATGCCGTGACCACCGAGGTCAGCGACGCCCGGCCCGCTGCGAGCTTCTTGCCGCTTCTGGCAATGGTGGAGAAGCAGCTCAAATCCAGTGTCGTGCTGACGCGCACGCCCGAGCTTTCCGCCAACACCTATTTCCTTTCAGTACAGGGGGATTTCCTGGCCACGCTGCTCCGGTCGGGAAGCGGCTACGCGGTACCGGTGTCCCGCCTGCCCGATGCGCTCCGATTGTTC
Organism: Cupriavidus sp. GW822-FHT02D05; assembly: GCF_058802485.1. Taxonomy (NCBI): domain Bacteria; kingdom Pseudomonadati; phylum Pseudomonadota; class Betaproteobacteria; order Burkholderiales; family Burkholderiaceae; genus Cupriavidus; species Cupriavidus sp. GW822-FHT02D05. The sequence goes on from NZ_JBXAOE010000012.1 coordinate 187,602, forward strand.
AAGGAGGCTTGGCCAGACGTCGTCAGCCTCACGCAGGCCGCGGTGGAGCATCCCGAAGCCACGCCGGCGGACGTGATCTGGATGGCGCCGCAATTCGATCCGCTATCGGGTGAACTGGTGGTCCGCTTCGCACAGTTCCTGTTCGACAGCGATAGGAGGCCGCTCGCCGTCGTCGTTGCCAACAGGCGTCCAGGCCGGTTCCTGAATGGCCTGCAGAATCCGGTCGATGGGGGCGAGTTCGCCATTCTCGACGGGCACGGCAAGGTGCTGTTGACGCCTGACGCCGAGCGCAGCGACTTCATCAACCATGTGGCTGCCACGCATACCGCCGCGGCGCGGCCGGGCGTGCAACAGGCCTTCAGGGACGGCGTCTTCAAGATCAGTGAGCGCCTGCCAGGGACGGACTGGACCCTCGTTTATGCTTACACGCCTTACACCATCCTGGCCGGCCTGAAGTATCGCCTGCTGACGATCAGCGCCCTTGCCTTGGTGGGATGGTTGGCGTTGTGGGTCCGCATTGTCATCTACCGCCGCAAGATCCTCATTCCGGGCTACCGGCGCGCAGTGCGCCTGAAGGAGAGCCAGAAGCTCAACCGCGCGCTGATCCATACCGCACCGGTGGGCCTTAGCCTGCTTGCGCAGGCCGATGGCCGTGTGATCGTGGGCAACAACGTGATGGCGCGGTATGCCGAGCAGGTTGGCGCGCCGCCGCTGAGCCAGCGCATGTGGGAGCTCTATCGGCGCGCGTCGGAGGCGCGTCCGGGCCGTCCGAACAGGAACCGGCCGTTGATCGGCCAGGAGCTGACCCTTGGGACGGACACGCAAGCCTTGACGCATCTGCTGGTGAACTTCACCCATGTCAAGTATCGCGGGGAGGCGGCGCTGCTTTGCGCGTTGCACGACATCAGCGCGCAGAAGAAGACGGAGCAAAAGCTCAGGGAGGCGCGCCAGGCGGCGGACCAGGCCAACAAGGCCAAGTCCACGTTCCTTGCCATCATGAGCCACGAGATCCGTACGCCGCTGAATGCGATGATCGGCTGCCTGGAGCTGATGGGGCGCTCGCCATTGTCTGCCGGCCAGCGGCGAAGGCTGGAGATCGTCGAGTCGTCGTCCGCTTCGCTGCTTCGCATCATCAATGACGTGCTGGACGTGTCCAAGGTGGAAGCGGGGCAGCTGACGTTCGAATCCATTCCTTTGCGTTGCGACCAGCTGCTGCAGAATGTGCGCGACACGTTTGCGCCGCTTGCGGAGGCCAAGGGCCTGGCGCTGGCTTGTGAAATCTCGCCCGGTGCCGCCGGCTACTTTCTTGGCGATCCGACCCGGATCCGGCAGGTGATTGCCAACCTGGTCAGCAACGCGATCAAGTTCACGGAATCCGGCCAAGTGGTAGTCCGCGCCGCCTTTGTGCAGGACAACGAGACATCTGTCGTGCAGTTCGAGATTGCGGATACCGGTATCGGGATAGATCCAGCTGTCGTGCCAACCCTGTTCGCGCTCTACACGCAGGCTGACAGTTCCATCCATCGACGTTACGGCGGCACTGGCCTCGGGCTGCCGCTGTGCCAGCGCATCGTAGAGGCAGCGCAAGGCCATATTTCGGTCAGCTCCACGCCGGGGCAGGGCAGCACCTTCACGGTCAGGTGGCCATTGCAACGCACGGAGGCGCCTGCCCAAGTCGCACAGGCCGGGAGAGCGGCGACAGCCAAGGCATCGGACGCCGCCAGCGGGGTGGAGTCCGGTGATGGCGAGCGGCCCATCCAGGTGCTTGTCGCGGAAGACCACCCGGCAACCCGTGCCATGCTGGCCGACCAGCTCGAGCAACTCGGCTTTGACGCGACGATTGTCGAGCATGGCGGGAAGGCATTGGAGGCGCTTGCGCAAAGGCAATACGACATCGTGCTGACGGACATCGGTATGCCGGTGATGGATGGCTATGCCTTGGCATCGGCCATCCGGCAGCAATATCCAGGCTTGCCCGTCGTCGCGATGAGCGCGCATAGCACACCGGAACAGGCGCAGCGCAGTCTGGAATCGTCCATTTCCACGGTGCTGGTCAAGCCCTTGCCGCTCGCGGTGCTGGGGCGCGTTCTGCGCTCGCATGCTGGCCGCAGCGCGCCAAAGGAATCCGATAGCGACAAGACATTGCCCGAGTTGCCGGAATTGCCGGAATTGCCGATCACCCCGCAGATCTGTGAGGCGATGCACTCCGCCACGCGGGAGACGATGGCGGCCATGACAGATGCTTTGCGGGCGGGCAACGCCGACGCCGTCCTCAATGCACTGCACTCGCTGAGCGGAGGCTTCGCACTGGTGGGAAATGCGACCCTGGCGGAACTATGCAACGGCCTGCAGCAGTTGGTCAGGAGCGAGGGGCTCGAGAGCTTCCAGGGGCTATGGCCGGCGTTCCAGCAGGAAATCGAGGATGCGCTGGGGGAGTTGAAGGCCTGACGGCGGTCATCGCGGCGGCTTGCGAATGCGGCCGCGGCAAATCGGCTCGCCACGAGCCGCGGCAGAATCCCCCTTGCGGGGATGCAGGCTAGCGCTCGGAATACGCACTCGATCATGCGTGGCTATTGCGCTACCATAGGCAGCTTTTTCATGTTCTGCAAAGAGCTGGCGGCCTAGTCGACAGACGTTTGCCGGGTCATGTTCCCCGCTCTTTCAGCGACCCACTTAAGGATACCTTTCATGTCGCTTCGCCTGTTTCTCCGACGCGCGCTGCTCTGCGCCGTCACGCTTGTTCCTGCCGCGCCGGCTCTCGCATACTTCGACTCGTTCATCCATGGCACCGTGATCGGGAGCATGAGCCAGAAGGAAGCGGCCGCACTATACAAGACGGTCAGCAAGACGCTGGACGATGGCGCCGACGGTGCGGTGGTGCCGTGGACCTACCCGGCGTCGGGAAAACGCAAGCCAATCGAGGGAAATCTGACGCCGATGAACGGCAAGACCGATAAAGGCCAGTCCTGCCGCCAACTGAAGCTTCAGTTGAAACGCGCGGACCAGGAAGACAACTGGACCGGCTGGTTCTGCAAGCAGGGCGACGGGCGCTGGCGCTCGCGCAAGCTCAGCGACGGTTGAGCACCTGTCTGGCTCGGCATCCGCAATGGCGCCGTCTGGCATTTCATTGGCGATTCGGCTGCGATTGATATCGTGGCAAATATGATGCTGGAGAAATCCGATGGATTTCGAAAGGCTTGGTGGGGAGTTGGCGCAATCCTGCTCCTTTGGGCAGCTTTCCTCTTACTGGGCCAGGCCATCAAGAGCATGGATATCGCCGTCGCCTATGCAATGTGGGGCGCCATCGGCATCCTGGGAACCGCAGTTTGCGGCCGGCTACTTTTCGGGCACCGCTTGAAGCCGATCGGATGGATAGGGATCGCCTTTGTGATCGTGGCCGTAGTCGTTCTCTCATTGGTCGAATAGCGGCTGCGCAAATAGCGCGAGTGCGACAGCTCCAGCACATAGCGCACCGGGCGGTCCAGGGCACGCAGTCCGGTGGGCGCCCGCCAGCGGGCATGCAAATTACCTTGTGACGAGATGAATTCTCTCGCTTGCACTATCCATGGGCGTGGCGCAGGCACCAAAGCGGCGGGAAAGCAACGGGAAAAGTGGGGCAATCTCCGCAAGATGTTCTAGAACAACGTGAACGTCAACAACCGGCGCAAGACCGACGGGTTGTACTGGCCCGCCGACTCCGATGCCGAAAAAAGCCCGCTGGGGCCGGATGCGCTGGTGATGGGCCCCGATACGCCCGCCGCCGAAGCATTCCATGGCTGCCACTACCGCATCGTTACGCCTGGCAAAGGCAGCGAGGCAAAATACGTGTTCCTGGCGTGCCCGGTGGCGTACGGCAAGACCGGCACGCAGACCTTCGCGCTCGACAGCAGCGGCACCTTGTACCAGCGCGATCTTGGCGCCGGCACAACCTCACGGGCCAAGGCCATGAGCGTGTTCGCGCCGGACGCAGGCTGGGAGAAGGTGGAGTAGGGCTGAAGCGGGCACTCCTTGACCCGCTCCCTCGTGTCGGGCGAGCGCTTAATCCGGACCACGCCGGACCACAACCTGGCCCTGAACCCAGCACCGGATCCGCTTCTTCTTGCACGCGCTGCCGATCCTTGGCGCCAACGCCGGACAGGCACACTGGCCCTTGCCAGAAGAAGTGCCGATCAAGACATGCTGCGCTAAACGCGCTGCCTCGATTTTCGCGCTCAAAGTGCTCGCCGGCTGCGGCGAAACCAAATAACTTCCCTTCCGCATAGCTTGTCACGTGGCGATCTAAGCACCGCATCGCGATGTGAAGTACAGCTTTCCATATCTCGCGCCTAGACTGCAACTGTGTTCTATTTCGACGCACGCATGTGTGCTTCTTATGAATACAGCTTCGCCCCTACTATTCCTTCCAACAAAATCACGCGTGGCCAGTTCCAGTCCCCAAGGCTCGCTGACGCGCATTCATTGGAGCTACCGTCGTGAGAGACGAAGCAGGGAAGATAAGCGAAGTCCGCCCCCACCTTGTCGCTGGGTCGCACCCCGGACGAATCGACATCATTGCGCTGCCCGGCATCAGCGCCATCAGATTTGACACATGCTGTTCGGCCGCGCAGTTGCAATCGGACGATCAAGATTTCCGCCACCGCGATGCGCTTGGCGGTGACCCGGTTGGAAGGAGCGTCCATTGAAGCTCTACGAGAAGTTCGCCGATGATATCGAGCGGCTGATCCAGCAGGGTGTCTACCGCCATGGCGAACGATTGCCTTCCGTACGGCAGGCTAGCCAGCAGCACCGGATCAGTATCACCACGGTACTTCATGCTTACCTGCTGCTGGAAAGCCGCGGCCTGCTGGTGAGCCGGCCGCAGTCCGGTTACTTCGTCGACCTGCAGCGCGGAAGCGACGAGCGGCAAATGCAAGAATTGCGAGCCTCGAAGCCGATCGCCATGTCTGCCTCGGTGGACGTCAGCCGGCTGGTGCTTTCGACGTTGCGCTCGATCGGCGCCGGCGATGCCGTACCGCTCGGCTCACCGTACCCGGATCCCGTTATGTTCCCGTTCGAGAAGCTGAACCGGTATGCCTATATGTCGGGCCGCGAAAAGACGCTCTGGAACGTGACGAACGCGCTTCCGCCCGGCAATCCGCGCCTGGTCCGGCAGATCGCGCGCCGCTACCTTGAGAACGGCATGCCGGTCGACCCGAACGAGATCATCGTCACCGTCGGCGCGACCGAGGCGATCAATATCTGCCTTCAGGCAGTGGCAAAGCCAGGGGACGTGATTGCCGTCGAGTCGCCAACGTTCTACGCCATGCTGCACGCGATCGAGCGCATGGGCATGAAGGCGATCGAGGTGTCGACGCATCCCGAATACGGCATCGATATTGCTGCTCTGGCAGGGATCGTGAAGTCGCAGCCGATCGCGGCCTGCATGGTCATGCCCAACTTCCAGAATCCGCTTGGCTTCCAGATGCCGGATGAGCGCAAGCGGGAACTCGTCGAGTTACTGACGAGAGCGGACATTCCGGTCATCGAGAATGCCGTGTACAACGAGCTGTACTTCGGCGACACGCATCCCAGCACGTTGAAGACCTATGACCGCAAGGGCATCGTTTTGCATTGTTCGTCGTTTTCGAAGAGCCTGACGGCAGCCTATCGCATTGGCTGGGCGCTGCCAGGCCGCTACCGCGATCAGGTCGAGAAGCTCAAGTTCCTGAATACCCTGGCAACGCCGACGATTCCGCAGCTTGCCATCGCGGAGTATCTCGAGCGTGACGGCTTCGAGCATCATCTGCGGAGGATTCGCAAGGCCTACGCGCAGCAGGCCAACCTGATGCGCGCCATGGTTTCCCGCTTCTTTCCGGAGGGAACGCGCATGTCCAGCCCGGCCGGCGGCTACGTGCTCTGGATCGAGCTACCCGCGAAGGTCGACGCCATGCAGCTCTATCAGCTAGCGCTAGACCGCGGCATCACGATCGGGCCAGGGTATATGTTCTCGAACTCCGGCAGCTACCGGAATTTTATCCGCCTCAACTACAGCAGCCCGTGGTCGAGTCGGATCGAGGAAGCGGTGATCGAGGTCGGCAAGCTCGTCGCGATGTGTGCCCGCTGACGGAAGGCGGGTGGGGCGATACCGGGGTGACCCTGCGTCCAGGGCCCTGCCGTCAGGCATCGGTCTGGCATCGATCAGCCGCCCGTGACAGGCGGAAAGAACGCGATCTCGCTGTCCTCGCGCACCACGAAGGCGCCATCGACCAGTTCCAGGTTGACAGCGGCCCGTACCGGCCGGTGGGTCTGCAACGCTTGCGCCGAGCGTGCGTCTCGCGATGCGAGCGTTTCCCTGATGCCCTCTACGGTGATCCCGGGCGCATGGATATCGACGATCTCTTGCGTGACGCCAAGATGTTCACGAATGCTGGCGAAGTACCTGATGGTGAGTTTCATGTGCGCTGTCCTGTTTTCGGTTTCTGGCTGGATGGGCGGGGGGTCAGCCCCAGCGGTTCACAGCCAGCTCGTCTCGTGCCTTGGATTCGACCCATTCCGCTGTGCCGTCGCGTCGGATCTCTTTTTTCCAGAAGGGCGCGTAGGTCTTGAGGAAATCCATCAGGAACTCGCATGCATCGAACGCTGCCTCACGATGCTGAGATGCGACGATGACAAGGACCACCGGATTGCCGAGCGCGATACGACCGATCCGATGCACGATCTTCACGGCATCCAGTCGCCACCGCGCGTTTGCCTCCTCGATGATGCTCCATAGTGCCCGTTCGGTCATCCCTGGATAGTGTTCGATCTCGAGCGCCGCAACATCGTCGGCGTCACCGAACTGGCGCACGACCCCCAGGAAATTCACAACCGCACCGACATTGGGATTGCGCATGATGGGATCGATCTGCGCTGCGAAGTCGATCGGCTGGTGCTGCACGCGCACCTCGAAGCCGGCGGCGATGGCACGCTGCGCAAAGTCCGCGCTCTCCGTGCTCTGCGCGTCGTCCTCGGCGCGGGCCTCACTGCCCGTGCCGGGTGCGTCGTCGGCTGTCATCTTTGGATGGAACGTTGATGTCATTGTTGTTCTCCAGGTATCGGCTTGCTTCGTACCCACTGGTGAAGATTCAACCCCCGACGAGCGACATGCGGACAGTCGGGTAACGCTGACTCTGCCCGTTGCTGCGGGCCGTTGCGCGCAGCTCGGAATAGCGGTCGGCGCGGCCGGTCCACTGGTGACGGATCGCCTGCGCCAGCTGTGCCTCCGACGCGCTCTCCGACAGCCAGGGTTTGAGGCTGGTCCCTTGACTGGCGAACAGGCAGGTATAGAGCTGGCCGTCAGCCGAAACGCGCGCACGTGAGCACGATCCGCAGAACGGCTGCGATACGCTTGCGATGAAACCCACCTCGCCGCCGCCGTCCGTGTGACGGTAGCGGAGCGCGGTGCTCGATCCCGGCCCTGGCTCGACGGGGGTCAGGGGAAACTCGGCTTCGACCCTATCCCGGGTCTGCCGAGCCGTGAGCACCGCGGCATCGGACCAGAAGTCGGCCCCGCCGACGTCCATATATTCGATGAATCGCACCACCACGCCAGTGCCTTTGAACAGGCGCACGAGTGGGAGGATCTGGCTTTCGTTTACGCCCCGCTGCACCACCGCGTTGACCTTGACCGGCGCAAGCCCGGCGGCGGACGCGGCCTCGATGCCGTCCAGGACGCGCGACACAGGCACGTCGGCGTCGCTCATACGCCGAAATACGGCGTCTTCTACCGCGTCGAGACTGACGGTCACGCGGCTCAGGCCGGCGTCCTTGAGCGCGCGGGCCTTGGCGGCGAGCAGCGTGCCGTTTGTCGTTATCGCGATTTCCAACGGCTTGCCAGACACGGTCGTCAGCTTCGCAAGCTGCTCCACCAGTGCTTCCAGGCCGCGCCGCAGCAGTGGCTCGCCCCCGGTAATGCGGATCTTCTCGACACCGAGCGACGTGAATGCTTTTGCGATCTTGACCATCTGCGTGAACGACAGACGGTCGGCCGATGGCATGAATGCGTAGTCGGCAGGGAAGACCTCCCGTGGCATGCAGTACGTACAGCGAAAGTTGCACTGGTCGATGACCGAGAGGCGCAGATCGCGCAGCGGGCGACCGAGCCGGTCAAGCACATCGGCATCGGCATCGACGTCAGCCGATATGCGGGTGTCGGCAAAGAGGGAGGCAACGTTCTGCTTGATGGCGCTCACGATCTATCCGGTGGCATGCGAGGCGAGACTGTGGAAGGGTCGGTCTCCGGCATCTGTCTTGAGGCTTCGGGCCGGAGGGCGAGCGCGGCCGGTCTGCCAATGCGGCTGGCCTGGACTCAGCATAAGCCGGACCCGGGCGGGGTCGCGCATACAGTTCGCCGAGGATCCGAAGAGTACAGTTACGCATCGCAAAGCTCGAGAATGGCCTGCGGGAAGCGTATCGGCGCATGGCCCTTCATCGCATCCCGTGCTGTCTGCTCGGCGCCATGGCATCGATTGCCGCGTCGCAGGCCGCAGGCGTGTACTCCACGAAGCCGTCGCCACGGCAGAAGCAGAGCAGCCGGATCCCCGCCTGGCGCGCGATGTCGATCGCGAGGGTCGTGGGAGCCGAGATTGTCGCGATCATCGGGATATGGAGGCGCGCGGCCTTGCGCACAAGCTCGTAGCTGGCGCGGCTGGAAAGCAGAACGAAGCCGGCGCGCGTGTCTGCCTTGCTTCGTGCAAGCTGGCCAATCAGCTTGTCGAGTGCGTTGTGCCTGCCGACGTCCTCGAAGACCTCGAGCACGGCACCGTCCCTGGCGCACCAAGCCGCGGCATGGACGCCCCCCGTCTTGCGCATGAGCATCTGGTGCTCGGGCAACTCGCGAGTGGCGCGCCAGACGGCTTCGGTGCCGATGTCAGCCGCCGAGCCCGCGTGAAGAATGCGCGCCGGCTCCAGGTCCAGCAGCGCGATGCTCTCGATTCCGCAGACGCCGCACCCCGAACGCCCGGCGAGTGATCGCCGCCTTCCTTTCAGGGTGGCGAACGCCTCTTGGGAAATTGTCAGCCTCACTTCCGCGCTGCCGGCATGGAAGAGCACTTCCATATCGAATACGTCGGAGGCGCGCTCGACAATCCCTTCGCTGAGCGAGAAGCCCAGCGCGAATACTTCCAGATGGATGGGCGTGGCCATCATCACGGCGTGCGAGATGCCATTGAACACCAGCGCAACGGGCAGTTCTTCCGCAACGTGATCCGAGATCGGAAACTCGTCGCCGTGCCTGTGGCGTATCACCGTGCACTCGACGCTACCGGTTCGATCCATGACGGACGGGCATTGCAACATTGGGGACCCCTTGAAGGCATTAATTCAGCAGTTCAGAACATTCGTGAGTACGGCATGCCGCATGCCGTGGGCAGTCCGCGTCAAGCCTGACAGTTGGATTTATATGCGCCGCCGCGCCAAATCGCTAGAGCACAGATCCGATGGCCGCTGCTGTTGCTGCAAGCTGTATGCGAACGCCACGACTTCGGTCAGGCAGAACACAGTTTGCATGCTATCGCGATGCGCACCCGGTTTTCGGGCACAGCTCAATACGAATCGACGGAACACAGTTCTCGTGCAGCGACATTCGTTTGCATGCCCTCTCAAAACTGCACTATCGTCGTATCCAGATTTGATGCCCTCGCGCTCCGGTGTGTCTCCGGTTAGCCGGTTCGGCGTGCCCCCCTCCGGCCTCGCGCGATCCGGAAGGGCCATCTTCGATTTGAATCGCGCGGTCCTGGCTGATGCCGTGGACCCTTCCTTCCAGGTGCAAGTGAGAATCATGGAAATCTTCGATGCCTTACATCTTGCCAGGCTGCAGTTTGCCTTCACCGTTTCATTCCATATCGTCTTTCCAGCGATCAGCATCGGCATGGCGAGTTTCCTCACCGTGCTGGAATGGCGCTGGCTGGCGACGGGGGATAGCAGCTACAAGGATATGTTCCTGTTCTGGTCGAAGGTATTCGCGGTCAGTTTCGGCATGGGCGTGGTTTCCGGCGTTGTAATGGCCTACGAGTTCGGCACGAACTGGAGCGGGTTCTCGCAGGTTGCGGGCAACATCACGGGACCGCTGCTGACGTATGAGGTACTGACGGCCTTCTTCCTCGAGGCAGGCTTTCTCGGCGTGATGTTGTTCGGTTGGCAGCGGGTGAGTGCTCGCGCGCACTTCTTCGCGACACTGATGGTTGCCTTGGGTACGCTCATTTCCACATTCTGGATCCTGGCGTCAAACAGCTTCATGCATACCCCGCAAGGATTCGCCATGGAGAACGGCCGCATTGTCCCTGTCGATTGGCTGAAGGTGGTGTTCAACCCGTCCTTTCCCTATCGCCTCGCGCACATGACAATCGCGGCGTTCATCGTGGCGGGATTCATGGTCGCCGCGTGCGGCGCCTGGCATTTGTTGCAGGGGCGGCGCGATGTGCCGGTCAAGCGCAGCTTCTCGATGGCGTTGTGGATCCTGCTGCTGGTAACACCGGTCCAGATCGTCGTGGGTGACGCGCATGGCCTCAACACGCGCGAGTATCAGCCGGCCAAGATCGCAGCGATCGAAGGTCTTTGGGAAACGGAGAAGGGCGGCACGGCGCTCAATCTGTTCGGTCTTCCCGACATGGAGTCGGAAGAGACACACTACGCGCTGAAGGTCCCTCATCTCGGCAGCCTGATCCTGACGCACAGCTGGGATGGCGAGATTCGTGGCCTGAAGGCATTTCCGCGGCAGGACCGGCCATACTCGCCGATCCTGTTCTGGACGTTCCGGATCATGGCGGGACTCGGCATGCTGATGCTGTTGACCGCGCTGCTCGGCCTGCTGCTGAGAAAGCGTGGCCGCCTCTACGAAACGCGCTGGTATCAGTGGCTTGTGCTGTGCATGGGGCCATCCGGGCTGATCGCACTGCTGGCGGGCTGGATCACGACCGAGGTCGGCCGACAACCCTGGACCGTGTACGGCGTGCTGCGCACGGAAGATTCCGTCTCTCCGATCAGCGCCCAGCTTGCCGGGGTTTCCTTGCTGATTTTCGTCATCGTTTACTTCCTGGTCTTCGGGATGGGCGTCTACTACATGATGAAGCTGATGACGCGCGGACCGGTGCTGAACTCGCATGCCGCCGCCTTGCTCAAGCACCCAGGATTGCGTAGTCGCGCACTGGCCGCACCCTCGGATGCGCTGGAAGGAGAATGATTCCATGTCAATCGATCTGCCCGTGATCTGGGCCGCCATCATCGGCCTCGGCGTTTTTATCTATGTGATGCTGGATGGATTCGATCTTGGCATTGGCCTCCTGTTTCCATTCTTCGAAGCCAAGGGAGACCGGCAAGTGATGCTCAATACCGTCGCGCCGGTCTGGGACGGGAACGAGACCTTCCTGGTGCTCGGGGGCGCCGGGCTGTACGGCGCCTTCCCGGTCGTCTACGCGACGCTGCTGCCGGCGAACTACCTGCCGCTGATCCTGATGGTCGTCGGCCTGATCTTCCGGGGCGCGGCATTCGAGCTGCGGGCGAAGGCAAAGCGGACGCAGCATCTGTGGGATCTCGCCTTTATTGGCGGCTCCGCGCTGGCGTCCTTCTGCCAGGGGATCGTGCTCGGTTCGCTCCTGCAGGGGATCAGGATCGTCGACGGCCGTTTTGCCGGAGGACCGTTCGACTGGCTCTCGCCATTCAGTGTGTTCTGCGGCATCGGCGTTCTCCTTACCTACGCCGCGCTGGGCTGCGGATGGCTGATCCTGAAGACGGACGGTGAACTGCAGCGCAAGATGCGGCTGCTGATGCGGCCTCTGGTGTGCGTGCTGCTGGGTGCCATCGCGATCGTCAGCCTTTGGACGGTACTGGGATTGCCGGCGGTGGCCCATCGCTGGTTCGGCAGCGGCAACCTTGGCTGGTTCCTGCCGGTGCCTGTCCTGGTGCTGGCCTGTGCATGGGGCATCTTCCGCGCAGTCCGGCTGCGGCACGAAGCGACCCCCTTTCTCCTGACGCTTGCGCTGTGCTTTCTCGGCTATAGCGGCTTGATCATCAGCATCTGGCCGAACATTCTTCCGCCGTCGCTGACGATCTGGGAAGCGTCTTCCAGCCCGTCCAGCCAGCTCTTCGCGCTGGTTGGCACCGTCATTGTGCTACCGGTCATCCTGGTCTACAACGCACTCCAATACCGGGTATTCCGGGGCAAGGTGCGCGAGGGCGATGCCGGCTATCACTGACCCATGCCAGATACCGGTCGCGCCGGCGTTCCGGTCCTTTGCCGGACTGCGTGGCCGCACCGCAGTTCGCTCCCGCTAGCCCTGGAGCATCCCCCACCCGCAGCAATGCCGGAGAAGAAGACGCCATGATTGTGAGGCCGAGACAAAACTGGTTCCTGATGCTGTTCGTCTGGAACGGTTCGGTATTGCAAACCATCATTCCCCAACTTGTTTTCATGGGGGCTGTCAGCAGCCTGGCCGTGTTTACCCATGGAAAGGTGTTTGGCGAGAAGATCCCCCTCAATACGGCGCCATTCACGCTGTTCGGCCTGGCGTTGGCCATCTTTCTCGCGTTCCGGAACAACGCGAGCTACGACCGTTTCAACGAGGCTCGCCACCTGTGGGGCAACCTGCTGATCGCATCGCGCTCGCTCACTTCGCAGATGCTCTGCTATCTGCCAGAACATCTGGAGGCGGTGGATCGCACCCGACTCGCCAATACGCTGATCGCGTTCATCTATGCGCTTAAGCATCGGTTGCGCGCGACCGACCCGACAGAGGACCTGCGCCGCTTCCTCGGCCCTGAGCAAATGGCGGCGTTGCATGGGAAGTCCTACACGCCGACGGCCTTGCTGAATGACCTTCGCCGCGGCCTCGCCCGCTACCAGGGACAAGTCGCTGGAGCCGACACCACGCGCTGGATACTCGACACCCAGATCAACGAGTTGGGTAAGGCGCTTGGGGGATGCGAGCGGCTCGTCTCCACGCCGATTCCGTTTGCCTATAACGTGCTGCTGCATCGCACGGTCTACGCCTACTGCGTGCTGCTTCCGTTTGGCCTGGTCGACTCGACGGAGTTCTTCACGCCATTGCTATGCGTCTTCATCTCCTACACGCTGATTGCGCTGGAGGCGATCGCAAGTGAAGTCGCCGAGCCATTCGGACTAGCACCGAACGCGCTGGCGCTCGATGCCATGACGCGCAATATCGAGCGGTCGATTCTCGAGCTTTGCGATCGCGAGCTACCGGCGGAAACGGTAGCGGTCCGGCCTTATCAATTCACATAGCCGATCTTCCCGATTGGCAAGAGTCAGCAGGAGTCAGCAGGAGTCAACAGGAGTCAACAGGTGCCGAGCATGCCAACGAGGTCAACCCGGTCAATCGGCTTGCGATGCCGCTTTGAGCGAACCAATCATCAGGGAACCGTCCTGGCGCTGCGCCTGCGACGACAAAGGGGAGCCGTGACCACCGCTATCCGCTTGATTGGCATTCGGGCGACGCTCGGTAAGGTCTTCCAGCAGCGTGGCCGATGGAATGAAGAACAGGCCGCCGGTGACTGCCCTGCTGAAGTCCAGCAGCCTGTCATAGTTTCCAGGCGGCCGCCCGACGAACATGTTCTCAAGCATCTGCTCCAGCGGCTTGGGCGAGCGGGCATACCCGATGAAGAACGTGCCAAACTCGCCTTTGCCTGGCTGTCCAAAAGGCATGTTGTCGCGCAGGATCTTCACCTCCTCCCCGTCTTCCTCAAGCGTGGTGAGCGAACTATGCGACGACGACGGCTTGACCGCTGCATCGAGCTCGATGTCCGACAGCTTCGTGCGGCCGATGATTCGCTCTTGCGCCTCGACGGAGAGGTTATTCCATCCAGCCATGTCATGCAGGTACTTTTGCACCATCACGTAGCTGCCCCCGGCGAACGAGGAGTCCTCATCGCCAATGATCGTGAAGCGGATGGACTCGGTGCCCGTCGGGTTCTCGGTGCCATCGACAAAGCCGACCATGCTGCGCATGTCGAAGTAGCGAAAGCCATGTACTTCGTCAACCACCGACACGGCCGCGCCAAGCCGGCTCATCAACTGAGTTGCGAGTTCGAAGCACAGGTCCATCTGGTCGGCGCGAATGTGCAAGAGCAGGTCACCCGGCGTCGCCATGGCGCGGCGATCGCCGGCACCGAATTCGCGAAAGGCGTGCAAGCTGGCGGGACGGGGGTCTCCGAACAGTCTGTCCCAGGCATCCGAACCAAATCCGCAGACGCACGAGAGGTTGCCACCGGGGACTCGCTTTCCCACGGCACGAACGAGGGCGCCGATATCCGCGCACAATTCACGCACGGTATCCGCGCTGTTCTCGCCCGCGGACAGGACCGCGACGATGAAGATCGCGCTACGGGTGATCGGACTACATACGGCTTGCTGCTCGGGGATGATGTTTGCCATGTTGACGAGTGTCTTCCAGGACGAGTTTCAAGAATGGTGGAATGATAAATGACTGTTATGACTGTTATGACTGTTCGCGATAGCCGGACCGCTGTCTATCCTATCATTCAAAGGTGCCAATGCTGGGTGGATGGCCCACTTGTCTCGCGGGAAGGTTAAGTTCGCCGAACGCAAGCGTTGCTGGTCACTCCGGAGGATCAAAGAGATGAACAACTTGCTCAATCGGGCTTCAAGGTGGCGCAGCCGCTGGAGCCAGTTATTTTGGCTAGTCGGGCTCTGGGCCGCCGGCGTGCTTTCAGTCGCTTTGGTCGCGGCACTCATCCGGCTCGCGATGGGGGCCATTGGATTCAGGTCTCATTGAATACAAGGATGGACCCTGTGTTCATCGATCGGCGGTGTCTGTTGACGCGTGTGGCCTGGCCAAGGCAGGCCCTTGCGTTTTAGTGGGGAGCCCGAACATGCAGGAATTTGACTTTTACATCCATCTCAAGAAGCCGACGCTGGGACTCTACGTGTTGAAGGGGGCAGGCCTGCCCGACCTCCAGGATGCAAGTCAGTGGCAGCTCGAGGGGCATGTCTGGCAGAGCGAGCTGCCGCCCGGACTCCTGAAGGAACTGCAAGCCAACGGCCACGCGTTTCAAGAGCTGGGCGGGTGAGCATGCTCGCGGTCCCGCCATGTGGCGGCGGTGGCCACTGCCATCAGATGGTCGACAGGCATACGCGCCGCTCGGCGGGTCATCTACCGCCCCGAACGTCCAAGCACGACGGCCGCCTCGGCGGTCAGCATGAGAAAGGTGAGCGTTTCCTGAAAATACAATCGAACGGTGGCGTCGGTATGGTCAAGGTACCCAATGGATACGTCCTGGCCGATGTGCAGTTCGAAATCGCCGCCCCGCTCGGTGAGCACCATGCCGCCGTCCATCGCTGGCGCCCAGATGATGTCGCCGTCCACAAGCTGGCGAATGTCGCGTAGAACGGGATATCCGTTGTCAGTGGCCCCGCTCACGGCCGTGAATGGCTTGTCGCCCAGAAGTAGCCTGTAGGGCCCATCGACACCAGCACGGCGCAACTGGTCTACGGCCTGCGCCACCGCGGCCGGATATCCGCCGATATCGGGTGGAAGGTCCAGCGCGGCATGGCTGGCACCCTGAGAGATCCCCTGGATCCCGGCCGCCACATAGCCTTCGAAGACAATGTGATCCTCGGCCTGTGCGAGTTTGCGCGCCGCATCTTTCAGTGGCTGCAGGTCGGGATTGTTCGACCCACGTTCGACGCCATCCATCTCCTGGCGCGACAGCGCAAACGGGACCCGTAGTTCCACCAGCGCCCGCACATCGCGTTGGACCGCTTCGATGCCGTCGCCCGGCGGTGCGATTTCCCGCAGTTGGCCAGTGCCAACCGCTGAGAATTCGAGACCCTTCGGTCCAATCAGATCGACAACACGCCGAGCTGCGAAGTAGCGTTTGAGGGTGCGAGATGCTTCCTGCTCAATCTGCTCCCAAGCACCTTCGGAGATTGGCGCCAACTGCCGATGGAGATTGTTCATTTGAAGGCTTCCTTTGACTGGCCGCTACGCATCGTATCGTCATGCCGTCTTCGTTGCATGTCTGGTGTTCGATTCTTTCAACCGCGACCTCCTGGGTGCCGGTCGAGCGCGTCGTTGCGTCGTTGCGTCGTTGCGTCGTTGCGTCGTTGCTCGAGCATTCTCAATGAACGTCACGGACCGGGCAAGAGCACAGCAAGGCTTCTGCCGCATCGTATTGTGCAAGCCGATCCCACTGTGCTCTAAACGGTGCTCGCTGCCACGCCCGGAATCAGGAACAGCGCCGCCGCACCATTCAATTTCATCCGATTTCCCTCACCGAACAGACGGAAAAGAGGGAGAGCACAGTCGACGCGCACCGATCGTTATCAACTGTATCTTTGCGCCGGCTTGGCGATCAGCTATGTTAGCCACAGGCTGATCTCACTGCGACGAAGTCGGAAACTTGCCAAGACAGGGGCAGAAGAATCAGTCAACAGCTGGATGATTCCAGTGGCCTCTCGGCCTCGCAACGCCAGAACAGCCCGGCTGCCATGCTGCATCCGATTCGAACAGTCTGAACGCTTCGACCAACAAGGATCCTCACGCCATGCCAGACCTCTGCGATATCTGTAATGCACGCCCCGCGGTTGCCCGTGTCACCGTGATGGAGAACGGCGAGCGCAGGACGCTCTCAATCTGTGACTATCACTACCGGCAGATGTTGCGGCACCAGAACATGCTGAACCCGTTCGACTCCCTGTTGAGCGGAGCAAGCGGGCTGTCCCATCTGTTTGGGGGCATGGGCGGCGAGCCTGGCGATGCGGGCTCGTTCTCCGCCGAGGTGCCGCGCGAATCCGTCGATGCCACGGACGCCTTCAGCGAGCAGACGCTAGAACTGTTGCAGCGCGCGGCAGAAAAGGCGCACGAGTTGCACCGCGCCGAGCTCGACACGGAGCATCTCCTGTACGTGCTTGCCGACAACGACATTGCTGGCGCACTGCTCAAGGAGCTCAAAATATCGGCGCAGGACATCAAGACCTACATCGACGAGCACGCGCGCACTGGGGAAGCGGCCCCCGACGCGCCGCTCGACCGGATGACGATCTCGCCGCGTTTGAAGAAGGCCTTTCAGTTTGCCTTCCAGGCGTCGCATGAGCTGGGCCACTCGTACGTCGGGCCCGAGCATCTGCTGATCGGCCTTGCCGCGGTACCCGAGAGCATCGCGGGAGCCCTGCTCAAGAAGTATGGCGTGACACCGGAAGGCTTGCGCCAGAAGGTCGTCAAGGTGGTGGGCAAGGGCGCGGAGGATGGCCGCATCGAAGGCGGCACAGGCACGCCTAACCTGGACAAGTTCGGCCGCGATCTCACCGCCATGGCGCGTCAGGGCAAGCTCGATCCGGTGCTGGGCCGCGCGCAGGAAATCGAGAGCACGATCGAGGTGCTGGCCCGGCGCAAGAAGAACAATCCCGTGCTGATCGGCGAGCCGGGCGTCGGCAAGACAGCCATCGTGGAAGGACTCGCGCAGCGGATCGTCAACGGCGACGTGCCGGAGGTGCTGCGCGACAAGCGGCTCGTCGAAGTGAATATCAACGCGATGGTTGCGGGAGCGAAGTACCGCGGCGAATTCGAGGAGCGCGCGCAAAAGCTGATCGAGGAGGTCACCGCGAAGCAGGACTCGTTGATCCTGTTCGTGGACGAGTTGCACACGATCGTCGGGGCCGGTCAGGGCGGGGGCGAGGGCGGCCTCGACATCGCCAATGTGCTCAAGCCTGCGCTGGCGCGCGGCGAGCTCAGCCTGATCGGCGCAACGACACTGAATGAATACCAGAAGTACATCGAGAAGGACGCGGCACTCGAGCGGCGCTTTCAACCGGTGCTTGTGCCGGAGCCGAGCGTCGAGCAGACCATCGTGATCCTGCGCGGCTTGCGTGACAAGCTGGAGGCACATCACCAGGTGACCTTCTCCGACGATGCTTTTGTCGCGGCGGCCGAGTTCGCGGATCGCTACATCACGTCGCGCTTCCTGCCCGACAAGGCGATCGACCTGATCGACCAGGCCGCGGCACGGGTGCGAATCGGTGCGACATCCCGTCCGGCCGCGATCCAGGAACTGGAAGCGGAAGCCGCGCAGCTCAAGCGCGAGCAGGACTATGCGTCGTCGCGCAAGCGCTTCGACGAGGCGAAGCGCTTCGAGGAGCGCATCGGCGAGAAGCAGAAGCAGCTCGACGAGGCGATGGAGGCGTGGCAGCGAAAGACAGGCTCGGAGACGCTCGAGGTGACGGTGGCAACAGTGGCTGAGGTGGTGTCTCGCCTCACTGGCATTCCGGTCGCGGAGCTCACGCAGGCAGAGCGGCAGAAGCTCCTTGCCATGGAGGCGAAGCTGCGCGAGCGGGTGGTTGGCCAGGAAGATGCGGTGGTCGCGGTGAGCGATGCGGTACGTCTGTCGCGCGCGGGCCTCGGCCAGACGCACAGGCCGATCGCGACCTTGCTGTTCCTGGGACCCACCGGCGTGGGCAAGACGGAGCTGGCGAAGGCTTTGGCCGAAACCGTGTTTGGCGACGAGCAGGCGATCATCCGCATCGACATGTCCGAGTATATGGAGCGCCACGCGGTAGCGCGCCTGATCGGCGCGCCACCGGGCTACGTGGGCTACGAAGAGGGCGGCCAGCTGACCGAGCGCGTGCGGCGGCGTCCTTACAGCGTGATCTTGCTTGACGAGATCGAGAAAGCGCACCCCGACGTCTACAACGTGCTGCTGCAGGTGTTTGACGACGGGCGGCTCACCGACGGCAAAGGCCGCGTGGTCGACTTCAGCAACACGATCCTGATCGCTACCAGCAACCTCGGGGCCTCCATCATCATGGAGAACCTGGCGCGGCCCGAGGCCGCGCGCAAACCTGACAAGGCAGTCCGCGAGGCGCTAATGGACGTGCTGAAGGGGCACTTCCGTCCAGAGTTCCTGAACCGGATCGACGAGATCATCGTGTTCAACGCACTGGCCAAGGAGAATATCCGCGCGATCGTGCACATCCAGCTCGATCGCATCGTGCGTACCGCGGCAGCACAGGACATCACGCTCAGCTTTGGCGAGGCGCTCGTCGACCATCTGGTCGACGTCGGCTACCAGCCCGAGTTCGGCGCACGCGAACTGAAGCGCCAGATTCGCCAGATCATCGAAACGCGTCTCGCGAAGGAGATTCTCGGTGACGCGCTGAAGTCGGGCGACAGCGCCACGATCGACTACGACAACGACAGCGGCGACATACGGTTCGACAAGCTCCCGGCCGAGCCCAAGGCAAAGGACATCCCGCCTTCCGATGGAACCACGTCGAAGGACGCGGATCCGGATCGTCGTGCCGGATCAAGGCCGAAGAAGTCGGCCGCATAGTCGTAGACAGCGAGGCGCGTCAAATCGGCTCGATTGCGTAGCGCCACAGTTTTCATCCATGGAGTTCATCAAATGACCAATCGACGCGAAGTGCCCGGCATCAGGGAATACGACGGCCCTGCTGGCGGCTGGGGAGCGCTGCGAGCGACGGCCCAGGCCATCCGGCTGCAGATGGAAACCATCAAGGCCCCGATCACGCTGCTTCGGACCAATCAGCCGGACGGCTTCGATTGCCCGGGTTGCGCCTGGCCCGACAAGGAGCACCGCTCCAACTTCCAGTTCTGCGAGAACGGCGCGAAGGCCGTCACGTGGGAGGCGACGACCAAGCGCGTGCGCCCGGAGTTTTTTGCAAACAACACCGTGTCATCGCTGCTGCAGCGGTCGGATTTCGAGCTGGAGGACATGGGCCGGCTGACGCATCCGCTCGTGTACGATCGCGCCACGGATACGTTCCGCGCTGTCGAGTGGGAGGAGGCGTTCGGCCGGATCGGGCAGATCCTGCGCGGCTTGCCGCCAGACCAGGTGGAGTTCTACACGTCCGGCAGGGCGTCGAACGAGGCCGCCTACCTGTACCAGCTCTTTGTGCGGGAGTACGGCACGAACAATTTCCCTGACTGCTCGAACATGTGTCACGAGCCGACCAGTGTCGGGCTGCCACAATCGATCGGCATCGGCAAAGGCACGGTATCGCTTGACGACTTCGATAAGTGCGATCTCATCATCGCGATCGGCCACAACCCGGGCACGAATCATCCGCGGATGATGGGCACGCTGCACGAGGCATCACGGCGCAATGTGCCCATCATCGTTTTCAATCCGCTGCGCGAACGCGCCCTGGAGCGCTTCGCCGATCCGCAGAACTGGCTTGAGATGGCCACCTACGGCTCGACCCGGATCGCCTCGACCTATTTCCAGGTCAACGCCGGCGGCGACGCGGCCGCACTCAAGGGCATCATGAAGTCGCTGATGGCGATGGAGGCGGAACAGGGCAACGTGCTTGACCGTGAATTCATCGCCGCGCATACGACCGGCTTCGACGCCTTCGCCGCGGATCTGGAGGCCACGACATGGGAGGACATCGAAAAGGCGAGCGGACTATTGCAAGCCGATCTCGAACAGGTGGCCATTGCCTATGCGAAGTCGAACGCCGTGATTGTCACGTACGGCATGGGCGTCACCCAGCATAACAAGGGCACGGCCAATGTCCGCCTGATCGCCGACCTGCTGCTGTTGCGGGGTAACTTCGGCAAGCCTGGCGCTGGCATATGCCCGCTGCGCGGGCACTCCAACGTCCAGGGAAACCGCACGGTCGGCATCACGGAGAAGCCGTCGGAGGACTTCCTCAAGCGGCTCGAAGGCGTCTTCGGCTTCCAGCTTCCCCGCGAACACGGCCACGACGCCGTTAATGCCATGGAAGCGATGATCCATGGATCCTCGAAGGCCTTGATCTGCCTGGGCGGGAATTTCGCCGTGGCACTTCCGGATCCCGAGCAATCCTTTCCGGCGATGGCAAAGCTCGACCTGAGCGTGCACGTCGGCACCAAGCTTAATCGCACGCACCTCCTGGTGGCGAAGGAAACCTACATCTTCCCGTGCCTTGGCCGTACCGAGCTCGATGTGCAGCAAAGCGGGCCGCAATCGATCACGGTGGAAGACTCGATGTCCATGGTCCACGCATCGGCCGGCAAGCTTGCTCCTGCATCCGAGCAGTTGCGCTCGGAGCCGGCCATCGTTGCCGGCATCGCGCACGCAACCTTGCCGGACAGCAAGGTGCCTTGGCTGGAGCTGATTGCCGACTACGACAAGATCCGTGACCTGATCGACAGGACCGTCCCGGGGTTCGAAGCCTTCAATGAACGCATCCGCACGCCGGGCGGATTCCGCCTTCCATTGCCGCCGACCGAGCGCAAGTGGCTGACGCCCTCGGGAAAGGCCGAGTTCTCCGTGTACGGCGGCGTGCACGAGGATGCCGTGGTTCTCGGGGGTGAGAACGTGCTGCGCCTGATCACGATCCGTAGCCATGACCAGTACAACACCACGATCTACGCTCTGGATGATCGCTATCGTGGTGTGTTCGGGCGCCGCGACGTCCTGTTCATGAACGAGGCTGACCTGACGTCGCATGGACTGGAACACGGAGACCTGGTCGACATCGAAACCATCGTCTCGGACAGGCCGCTGCGGCTCAAGAACATCACGGCGATCGCCTACAGCATCGCGCGGGGATCGGTGGCTGCTTACTATCCGGAGGCGAACGTACTGGTGCCGCTCGATTACATCGACAAGGAGAGCGGCACGCCGTCATACAAATCCATTCCCGTTCGCGTGACACGTGCGGCTGGCAATTGAAATTGACGATGGATGCGCCGGGCATTGCCTGGCGCCGATGCTATTCCTCGCCCGCCTTGTATTGCTGCTCGAGGCGGTCGAACAGCACCTTGTTCACCAGTCGCTGGCGTTCGCTGAACGATGCGACCAGCGACGGATCCTCGTCCAGCCGCCCGCTGTCGCGCAGCACGGTCAGCGCCTGCTGCATGCCGTGGACCGCGCCTTGTAGCGCCGCGTTCGCGTACAGCACGATGCCATAGCCCAGTTTGCCGAGTTCGTCGCGCGGCAGGGTCGGCGTTTTGCCGCCGATCACGACATTGATCAGTTGGGGTGTATCGAACAGCGCGGGCAGGCGCTGGATATCGGCGAGCGACTCGGTCGCCTCGATAAAGAGAACATCCGCGCCGGCCTCGACGAAACGATGGCCGCGCTCGATCGCGGCTTCGATGCCGTGCCCGGCGCAGGCGTCGGTGCGGCCCACGATCAGCAGGTTGCTGTCTTCCCGCGCATCGACGGCCGCGTGAAGCTTGCCAATCATCTCGCTGGTCGAAATCACCGCCTTTCCGGCAAAGTGGCCGCATTTCTTTGGCAGCACCTGATCCTCGATCTGGATGGCGTCGGCACCTGCGCGCTCAAGCGTGCGCACCGCGTGGCGGACGTTCAGCGCATTGCCGAAGCCCGTGTCCGCGTCCACGATCAGCGGCAGGTCGACGGCATCGCGCACGCGGGCCGTATGCTCGGCGATATCCTGCAGCCCGATAAAGGCCAGATCGGGCAGCCCGAACGACATATTGGTCACGCCTGCACCCGTCAGGTAGAGCGCCTCGAAGCCGGCGTCCTCGATGATGCGGGCACTTAGCGCGTTGAACGCGCCGGGCACCAGCAGGCCCCTGCGCTCGTCGACCTTGCGGCGCAATGCCGCGCGGCGGATGGCTGAATGAGATGACATGGCACTTACCTCTGGACTTTGAATAATGGAGACACCCTTTCAGCACAATCCATGCCAACGGCTGGCTTTTTCATATCTCCCGACAAATCAATAACTTACGCGCGCGCTCCAGCGAATGATTCGTGCGAGAATGTTCCTTCATTTTTTGGAACGTTTCGCGAAACGTTTCGTGGAACATCCCACTCCAGCAGGAGGAAACCTTTCGTGCCGACGCTCTCTCCATTCACTTCCGTTTCGCGGCACGACGCGCATCGGCCCGGCATTGCCCTGGTCAGCATCAGCCGCCTGCAAGCGTTGTGCGAAACCGTGGCGCCGCGCTACAGCGACCGGGCGAAGATACTTGCGGTACGAGAAGGGTATGGCGCCGCGGTCGCCGCGCTGCAGGCATACGTCGACGCGGGCACCGTGGATGTCGTGCTTGCGGCGGGCTCGAACGGGGCCTATCTGCGCGATCACCTGAGCGTGCCCGTGGTGATGGTCAAGGTAAACGGCTTTGACGTGCTCAGCGCGATCGCGCAAGCCGCTTCGGCCTGGCCGGGAGAGCGGATCGGGCTCGTCCTGCATGAGACGGTTTCGCATGAGCTTGACGATCTGCGGGCCTGGTTGAAGGTGGATCTGCTCCAACGCGCCTATCGCTCGATCGACGAGGTACGGACCGCGGTCGCATCGCTTGCCGCGCAGGGTTGCACTGTCATCATCGGACCCGGCATGGCGTGCGACTTCGCACAGCAGGCCGGCCTCGAAAGCGTGTTCCTGTACTCCCTTGGGGCGGTCGAGGAAGCCTTCGAGCGCTCTATCGAGCTGGCAAGGGTCAGCCGGCACAAGGAGTCGAAGCGCGTGCGCTTGAACACCATCGTGGCGCACCTGCGCGATGGCGTGGCAGCGTTCGACGACGCCGGGCAGCTCGAAGCCGTCAATCCCGCCATGGTCGGCCTGCTCGGGCTGGCTGGCGACAAGGATATCCCGCGTCAGCTGACGGCTGCGGTGGGGCCCTTCCTGCGCGAATCCATCAGCACCGAAGGCCCGCTGGAAGAACGGATCGCGCGCATCGGCGGGCGGGCGCTGATCGTGACCTGCCTGCCCATCGTCGAGCATGGCCTGCGTACCGGCTCGGTGGTGACGGTGCAGGACGCGCAGGCCGCGCAGCGCATCGACCGGTCATTGCGGACCACCCAGCGCCCGACGCAGCTGGTCGCACGGCACAGCCTGGACGACCTGAGCGGCAGCTCCGCCGTGCTGGACAGGGTGCGGCGCCTCGCCCGTGCCGGCGCGGCGCATGACGCGACCATACTGCTGACGGGCGAGAGCGGGACAGGCAAGGAGTTGGTCGCGCAGGGCATTCACAACGCGAGCGGCCGCCGCGGCAACCCCTTCGTCGCCTTCAATTGCGCGGCCTTGCCGGAAGGCCTGATAGAGAGTGAACTGTTCGGGCATGAAGAGGGTGCGTTCACGGGCGCGCGGCGCGGAGGCAGGCCTGGATTGTTCGAGACCGCCCACACCGGGACGATTTTCCTCGATGAGATCGGGGAGATGCCGGCGGCCCTGCAAAGCCGGCTGTTGCGCGTATTGCAGGAACGCGAGGTCATGAAGCTAGGCTCTGGGCGCGCCACGCCGATCGATGTGCGCGTCATCGCGGCGACGCACCGGGACCTGCACGCCCTGGTGGCAAAGGGCCTGTTTCGCGCAGACCTTTACTTCCGGCTGAACCTGCTGCAGATCGCGCTTCCGGCGTTGCGCGAGCGGCGCAGCGATATACCGGAACTGGCGCGCCACCTGGTCAAGCGGAGCATCGCGCAATATGGCTTGCCGGACGAAGTCATGGCGCGTGCGCTGGAACTGCTGGCCCCCCTGTTCCACGGATACGCATGGCCGGGCAACGTGCGCGAACTGGAAAATCTGCTGACCCGCGCGGCGATCTACCTTGGCGATCCCCAGGCCGGATCCATGCAGGAGATTCGCGCTGTCTTTCCCGAATTCGAGCGAATGCGCCCGGAGCCGCCGGCGCTTGGCAGCGATGCACAGCGGCTTGCGCTGACCCGCGCCGACGTACTGCTTGCGCTCGAACAAGCCGGCGGCAACCGCGCCGAAGCCAGCAGGCAACTGGGGATCGGGCGCACCACGCTGTGGCGGATGCTGAAAACGGGAGGGTAGGCGGATTCCGCGCCGGACGCGCATGCATCAAGCTCAATGCCGGGCTGACTCCGGATCGCCCGGCCATTCTCCGCCGAGCGCCCGATACAGCTGCACGGCGGCCAGCGCCTGCGCCGTTTGCGTCTGGATCAGTTCGTCCGCCCGCTGCAGCGCGCCGACGCGCGCGTCCAGCACATCCTGCAGCGTGCGCTGTCCGCCTTCGTAGAGGCGCGTGGCGTTCTGGCTGTTGCGCTGCGCGGTGGCGACCACGTCGGCCAGCCGGGCGCCGCGCTGGTCCAGGCTGCTGCGCTGGCTGTAGGCGTTATCCACTTCCTCCAGCGTGCGCAGTACCGTCTGGTTGTATTCGGCCTGCGCGGCCTGCAGGCGGGCGTCGCCAGCATCGATGCCGGCCTGGACGCGGCCCGCGGTGAAGATCGGCAACTGCACGCCAACGCCCACCAGCCCGCCGGTGCCGCTCAGCGCCGGCAGCCCGTCCACGTGCAGGCGCCCGTCCTGGCCGAGGAAAGTCAGGTAAAACCGGGGAAACCGTTCCGCCTTGGCGCTGCCGAGCCTGGCAGCCTGCGCGCGTACCAGCGCGGCCATGGCGCGCACATCCGGGCGCCGCTCGATCACGTCCGACGGCACCTGCCCGGCGGGCGGCGACGGCACGAAGAACGCGGGCGGCGGCGAAAGCGCCGCCGCGGCCTGCGGCACCTGGCCGGCGAGCACCGCAAGGCGGCGTTCCCGCATCGAGATCTGGCTCGTCAGCACCGGGCGCTGCGCCTGCAACGCGCCAAGCTGTTCGTTCACGCGGTCGACATCGTAGGACAGCGCCTGTCCGGCCGCATAGCGCGCGCGGGTATAGCTCAGCAACTGAGCGACGATTTCCGTGCTCCGGTCCAGTTGCTGCAGGCGGCGCTGCAGGCCGCGCGCCGCCAGGTAGTTCTCGGCCACGTCGGCGGCGATCACCAGGCGCGTGCCGCGCAGGCGCTCTTGCGCGCTGAGGGCAACGGCCGCTGCGGCTTGCGCGTCGCTGCGGCGGGCGCCGAAGACGTCGACCTCCCAGGCCACGGTCAGTCCGGCAAGATGGCCGTCCAGGCCGGGCGAGGTATCCGGCAGGCCCGGGGGGCTGCGCAAGTCGGCCACGCCGCGCGCCGCGCGCGCCTGCGCCGACAGCGTCGGGTAGAGCGCCGATTCCGCAACCTGCCCGATCGCGCGTGCCTCCGCCACGCGCGCCTGGGCCACGCGCAGATCGAGATTGGCCGCCAGCGCCTCGGTCACGCGCTGCGTCAGTTGCGGGTCGTTCCAGTTCTGCCACCACTGCGCCAGGTCCTGCGCCGCGGCCGGCGTGCCCTCGGCGGGGGCTTCGCTGAACGCGGCCGGCGCCGCGATACTGTCGGGCACGGCGACGTCGACCGTGGTGCAGCCGGCCAGGCCGGCCGCGGCGATGCTTGCGATGCCTGCAATGAGGCCGGCGAGGATGCCGCGTCGTGGATAGGTACTCAAGGCGGAAATCCGTTGGGTGGGCGGGCTGGAGGAAAGGCGGGCGTGGTAAGGGTGGTAAGCGTGGTAAGCGTGGTAAGTGTGGTCAGGCATGGCGGTCTATCCTTGCTGCGCCAGCATGGAGCGGAACCGTGTCAGCGCCAGGGCCAGGAAGATCCCGCCCGCGGCTGTGACGCCGAGCAACTGCGGCCACACCACATCCACGCCCGCGCCGCGGAACAGGATGGCCTGCGTGAGCGTGACGAACTGGGTGGTCGGCAGGAACTGCACCGCGTGCTGCATGGCCTGCGGCATGCTCTGCACCGGCGTGGCGGCGCCGGACAGCAGGTAGGCAACGGCATAGGTCGGCACCGCCAGCAAACCAAACTGCGGCATTGCCGGCGCGACGGTCGCCAGCCACATGCCGAGCGCCGTCACCGCGAACAGGTAGAGCGCGGTGCTCAGCGCAAAGAGCCCCATCGAACCGGTCAGCGGCACATCCAGCCACAGATGCACCACCAGCCACAGCGACAGCAGGGACGCCAGGAAGATCACCGCGCCATTGGCCAGGATCTTCGCCACCGCGATCTCGCTGGCGCGCACCGGCATCACCAGCAAGTGCTCGATGGTGCCGTGCTCGCGCTCGCGGATCACCGCCGCGCCTACCAGGATGATGGCCAGCACCGTGATATTCACCACGATCTGCATGGTCGACGTGAACCAGTGCGACTCCGTATTGGGATTGAACAGCACCGTGCTCTGCGCACGCACGGGCAGCTGCGCCTCGATGCCCCGCGCGTGCAGGAACTCAAGCGCCTCACGCGTGAAGATCTGCTGCAGGTAGCTGGCCCCCAGGCCCGCCTGGGTCATCGCGGTGGCATCGACCAGCACCTGCACCGCCGGCGTTCTTCCCGCCAGCACGTCGGCTTCGAAGCGCGGCGGGATCTCGATGGCGAAGATGTAGCGCCCCCGGTCCAGCTCCGCATCGACGGCGTGCCGGTCCACATCCACCGGCGTCTTGAAATACGGCGGCCGGATCGCATCGCGCAGGCGGCGCGAGAGCTCGGAGTGGTCGGCATCCACGATGGCCACCGATGCATTCGACACCTCGGCCTTGATGCCCTTGGCGACCGAATGCACGGCCAGCGTAAAGGCAAAGACGATCAGTGCCATCAGCGTCACATCGCTGAACAGGCTGCGCAACTCCTTGCCGCACAGCCTGGCCACGTTCTTGCACCATTGATTCA
The DNA here is from genome assembly GCF_058802485.1 of Cupriavidus sp. GW822-FHT02D05. Classification (NCBI taxonomy): domain Bacteria; kingdom Pseudomonadati; phylum Pseudomonadota; class Betaproteobacteria; order Burkholderiales; family Burkholderiaceae; genus Cupriavidus; species Cupriavidus sp. GW822-FHT02D05. Next base: position 215,055 of record NZ_JBXAOE010000012.1, read on the forward strand.
TCGCGGCATCTCCCGGCTACGCTTCCTGCTTGCGCAGAAGCAGACGCGCGCCCGCCAGGTACAGCAGCGCGAAACCCAGCAAGGCCAGGTACATGGTGCCGAAGCTGCCCACGCCAAGCCCCTTGGTAAAACTGCCAAGGCTGACCAGCTGGAACCACGACGACGGAAAACCCAGGCCGATCCAGTAGCTGCTGCCCGTCAGCGTCGACACCGGATACAGCAGGCCGGAGAAGTTGACCGACGGAATCAGGCACAGGATCGCGGTGCCGAAGATGGCCGCCACCTGCGAACGCACGAAGGTCGACATCAGCAGCCCGAGCGCGGTGGCCGCCAGCACGAACAGCACGGCGCCGATCGACAAGGCGAGGAAGGATCCCTTCAGCGGCACCTGCAGCAGCACGATGGCCAGCGCCACCAGGGTCAGGTAGCTGATCATCGCCAGCCCCACGTAGGGCAGTTGCTTGCCGATCAGGTACTCGCCCACGCTGGCCGGGGAGGCGTAGAGGTTGGTGATCGACCCCATCTCCTTCTCCCGCACCACGCCGAGCGCGGTCAGCATGGTCGGGATCAGGATCAGCGCCAGCATGATGATGCCGGGCGTGATCGCGTAGATGCTGCGGAACTCCTGGTTGTAGATAAAGCGGGTCTCGATCGACACCGGCAGCGCGGCCGGGCGCTCCGGCTGCGCGCGCATCTGCGCATTGGCGTAGGCCAGCAGCACGCCACTCACATAGGCGCGCGTGGTGGCGCCCGGGAACGGGCTGGACCCGTCGACGCGGAATGCGAGCTCCGGCTGGCGCCCGGCCAGCAGGTCGCGCTCGAAGCCGGGCGGCAGCTCGACGATCAGCATATCGGCCGCGGCGCGCAGGCGCCGGTCCGCGTCCGCCTCGCTGTGCACGCCATCGGTCTGCACAAAGTAGCGCGAGCCGGAGAACTGCTCCACCAGCTCGCGGCTGGCATGGCTCTGGTCGCGGTCCAGCACGGCGAAGCGCACGTTCTCCACATCGAAGGACACGCTCCACGCCGCGGCGCACAGCAGCACGATCGGGCCAAGGATGGCGAATGCCAGCCGGAGCCGGTCGCGCGCCAGCTCCATGGCCTCGCGCCTGGCGAACGCCCAGGTCCGCGCCAGCCGCGAGCCGCCGGCATGCGCGGCTGGCCTGCCGACCGGCGCGGGGGGCGGGGCGGGTTGCGCGGGCGCAGCCGCCGCAGCCGAAGCAGCGGCGACCGCGGCGGCTGCGCCGTTCTCCGGGGTTTCCGCCTGCTCCAGGTAGCTGACGAACGCATCCTCCAGCGTCCGCGCGCCGCAGCTTTCCCGCAGCGCGTCCGGGCTGCCCACCGCCAGCACGCGGCCGCGGTGCATGAAGGAGATGCGGTCGCAGCGCGCCGCCTCGTTCATGAAGTGCGTGGAAACGAAGATCGTGACGCGCTGCTGGCGCGACAGCTGGACCAGATGGCGCCAGAACATGTCGCGCGCGCCGGGGTCCACGCCGGAGGTGGGCTCGTCGAGGATCAGCACTTCCGGATGGTGCAGGCAGGCCGCAGCCAGCTGCAGGCGCTGGCGGATGCCGAGCGACAGGGCGGCGGGCCGCGCATCGGCATGCTGGTCCAGCTCGAAATCGAGCAGGGCCTGCCCGACCGCCTTTTGCGCGCGCTCGCCCTCCATCCGGTAGAGCCTGGCATGCAGGTCCAGGTTCTGCCGTACCGTCAGTTCCTCGTACAGCGAGAACGCCTGCGACATATAGCCCACCCGCATGCGGGTACGCATATCGCCGGCGTCGATGGTCTGGCCGAGCAGGCGCGCGGTGCCGCTGGTGGCATCCAGCAGCCCGGTCAGCATCTTCATGGTGGTGGTCTTGCCGCAGCCATTGGAGCCGAGAAAGCCGAAGATCTCGCTGCGCTCGATGCGAAAGCTCACATTGTCCACGGCGGTAAAGGCACCGAAGCGCCGCGTCAGCCCCTCGGCCTCGATGGCGGGTTCGTCGCCATCCGGCGGGCGGGGCGGGATCACCAGTCCCGTGGCATCGCCGCGCCGGGCCGCCGGCAGCAGCGAGATATAGGCCTGCTCCAGGTCGCCGGTGCCCGCGCGCGCCAGCACATCGGCGGTACGGTCGCACACCAGCACCTTGCCTGCATCCATGGCCACCAGATGCTCGAAGCGCTGCGCCTCCTCGATATACGCGGTGGCAACGATCACCGTCATATTGCTGTGCTCGGCGCGCAGGTCCTCCACCAGGGTCCAGAACTGCCGCCGCGACAGCGGGTCCACCCCCGTGGTGGGCTCGTCGAGAATCAGCAGGTCCGGGTTGTGGACCAGTGCGCAGCACAGGCCCAGCTTCTGCTTCATGCCGCCCGAGAGCTTGCCCGCCGGACGGTCCGGGAAAGGCGCCAGGCCGGTGGCCGCGAGCAGGCGCTCGATGCGCTGGCGCCGCTGCGTGCCGCCCAGGCCGAACAGCCGGGCAAAGAAGTCCACGTTCTCGTAGACCGACAGCGTCGGGTACAGGTTGCGTCCCAGCCCCTGCGGCATGAACGCCACGCGCGGCAACAGCGCCTCGCGCGCTTGCCGGTCACGCAAGTCCGCGCCCAGCACGGTGGCATGGCCCTGTTGGATACGCTTGACGCCTGCAATCACGCCGAGCAGCGTCGATTTACCGACGCCATCGGGGCCGATCAGGCCGATGGTGGCATTGCCGGGCAGCGTGAGCGACACATTGTCCAGCGCCACGCTGGCGCCGTAGCGGTGCGACAAGCCATCGATCCGGATGGCCGCGGCACCGTCGGGGTGCGGACTCGGCATGGCGTCAGGCCGGCTGCGGGGGCAGCGTCAGCGCGGCGGGCCAGGGCTGCCTGGCATCCAGGCGCACAAAGCCATCGCCCGTCATGCCGGCCTTCAGTTTGGCCGCGTAGCGCTGGGCGACCTCGGGCGCCAGCTGCAGCTTGACGCGATACATCAGCTTGGCCCGCTCGGCATCGGTCTCGACATACTTGGGGGTGAACTGCGCCTCGCTGGCCACAAAGCTGACGCGGGCCGGGATCGGTTCGTCCTTCATTGCGTCCAGCACGATGCGCGCCTCGTCGCCGATAGCCAGCTTGCCGGCAGCACCCGCGGGCAGGAACACCGTGAAATACATATCGGCCAGGTTCAGCAGCGACGCCACGCGGCCGCCCGCCGGCAGCACCGTGCCGACCTCGATCACGCGATACTCCACACGCCCGGCCACCGGGGCACGGATGGTTGCCTCATCCTGCAGGATCTTCAGGCGGGCAATCTGGGCATCGGCCTCCGCGATCGCCGCGTTAGCCTCGCCAAGCGCGGCGCGCGCGCCGGTCACGCCCGCGCTCTCGCCATCCAGGCCAAGCTGCCGGCGATCGCGCTCGACGGCAGAAATCTGGCGGTCCTGGTAGAGCTTGACCGCCTCGGTCAACTCCAGCCGCGCCAACCGCTGGCGGCTCGCGCGCCCCTCGATCTCCGCCTGCGCGCGCGACGCCGCCTGCACGGCACGCTCGCGGGCTGCGGTGGCAAGGCTGAGTTGAGTCAATAATTCGGCGTCATCCTGCCGGGCCACCACGGCGCCCGCAGCCAGGGCATCGCCCTCGCGAACCGGCAGATCGATGACGCGGCCCGGATACTTCACCGCCACGTCGAGGCGGCCGATCTCCATGCGCCCATTGCTGTGGGCCACATCCGCCGGCCACGGGTCGCGCTGGCTGCCAAGCCACCACACGGCGGCTCCAATGGCGCCAGCAACGAACAATACCGCTATACCCCAGCCTGGTTTGAGTTTCATCGGCTACCTGTGCACCTGTGCGCTGAATGATGGAATGCCGCCGGGCGCTCCAGGGGGTTCAGGGTGTCGGGCAAAGGGGGGAAGGGGAGACGACAAAGACAGACCTTGATCCGCGGGGCGACGGCGTAGGGTCCAATGCTATCCGGCGGGGTGGGGCGTGGACTTGATCTAGCGCAAGTTGGTGCCGAAGGGGGCACTTTTTGGAGGGGGAGTTCTAATTAGGCGATTAAGCGATGCGCAGTACCGCCGCGCCGGCCAGGCGGCCCGCGCGCAGGTCGGCCAGCGCGGCATTGGCCTGCTCCAGCGGATAGACCGTGGTGGTGGTGCGCAGCGGCGTGGCCTGGGCGATCCGCATCAGTTCCAGCCCGTCGTCGCGCGTGAGGTTGGCCACCGACACGATCGACCGCTCCTCCCAGAGCAGGCGATAGGGGAAGGCCGGAATATCGCTCATGTGGATGCCACCGCAAACCACGGTGCCGCCCTTGGCGACGGCTTGCAGCGCCATCGGCACCAGCGCACCCACCGGCGCGAAGATCAGCGCGGCATCGAGCGGCTGCGGTGCGGGCTGGTCGCTTGGACCGGCCCAGCACGCCCCGGTGTCACGCGCGAACTGGCAGGCGGCGGTGTCGCCGGGGCGCGTGAAGGCAAAGATCTCGCGCTGCTGGGCGACGGCGATCTGCGTCACCAGGTGGGCCGCGGCGCCAAATCCGTAAATGCCGATAGACCGGACCTTGCGGGCGTCCCCCGCCATGCGCAGCGTGCGGTAGCCAATCAGGCCCGCACACAGCAAGGGCGCCGCATGCTCGTCGTCGTAGTGCTCCGGGATGGGGAAGCAAAAGCGGCTGTCGGCCACTACGTACTCGGCGTAGCCGCCGTCGCGCGTATAGCCGGTGAACTGCGGCGTATCGCACAGGTTTTCGCGACGCGCCGCGCAATAGCCACAGTGCCCGCAGGTCTGCCCGAGCCACGGCACGCCGACCCGGTCGCCCGGGGCAAGGCCCGTCACGCCTGCGCCACAGGACTCGACCCTGCCAACGATTTCGTGTCCGGGAATGAGGGCGGCTTTCGGGTGCGCGAGTTCGCCGTCGACAATGTGCAGGTCGGTGCGGCAGACGCCGCAGGTGCTCACCGCGATACGCACTTCGCCTGGGCCGGGGTCTGGCACGGGGACGCGCGCCAGGCGCAAGGCCGGCCCGGTGCCGTCGAAAATCATGGCGCGCATCGTCTCGTGCATGGTGACGTCCTCGGCGGTGCCCAGCATTTAGCCTAGGTCACGCTGACGGTTGCCGCTTGATCCGTATCCATGGCGTACGCGAGGCGCCAGCCCCTGTGCAGAAGGTATCGGCTTGACCTGAGTCAATAGCCACGTCCAAACGCTTCCTAGACTGGATTCAGGCTCCCAAACCCAAACCTAAACCGCACAGGAATGTTATGGAATACGCCAGCATCATGGTCCACCTGGACACCAGCCCACGTGCGCTGGACCGGCTTGAAATCGCTGCCCGGCTCGCCGTGGCGCGCCATGCCCGGCTGATCGGGCTGTTTGCCGGCTTTATGCCAGATGTCGCCTGGTTTTACCTGATGGAGGGTGCCGCGACCTATATCAACGAGGACCGCCAGCGGCGCAGTGAGGCGCGCGAGGCGGTGCACCGGCGCTTCCTGGCGGCAACGCAGGAGCTGGGGATCGAAACCGAGTGGCGGGCAGTGGATGGCGATCCGTTGATGATGGCGCTGCGCGAAGTGCGCGAGGCCGACCTTGTGGTTGCCGGGCAATACGATCCGGCCGACCCAGACAGCTTTGTCGCGACCCAGTTCCTGGAAACCCTCATCCTCGACGGTGGCAGGCCGGTTCTTGTCATTCCATTCGCAGGCCAGTTCGCTGTCCCCGGCGCACGTGTCATGGTGGCTTGGAACGGCGGACGCGAGGCCACGCGCGCCTTGCACGACGCCATGCCCTTGATCTGCGGCGGGCAGGCCAAGGTGCTTTGCGCGCAAGGTACCGGCGCGCGGCCCGATGCGAGCCTGCCGGGCCATGCCATGGCCGCGTTGGCAAGCCATGGCGTCCAGGCAGAGTTTGAACACTGCCAGGAAGGATCGGACATCGCCATCGGGGAAACCTTGCTCTCGCGCGCGGCGGATTTTGGCGCCGATCTGGTGGTGATGGGCGCCTACGGGCGCGGCCGCCTGCGCGAGTTGGTACTGGGTGGCGTCACCAGGGCTTTGCTGGACACCATGACGGTGCCCGTCCTGATGTCACACTAGTCACATCAACTGCCGGCATGGCGCGGGCGCGATATCCGCGCCCGCGCGCACCATGGCTGCGGCCGGCTCCGCGCATGGCCGGAAGTGAGATTGACGCAGATCATGCTAACCGGCAACCACCCACCTATATTGAAGCTTGAAGCGGAACGAGGGTTCAGCGCGCCACGCCGCAGGCACTTCGTGCCGGCGGCCCATCACTTGATCTGGCGCAAGCGGCCTGCCCGATGTCATCGCATCATGGATGTGGATCCACCTTGCCGCGCCCGGGAGTCGACGATGTCCGATTTAACGAAAGAGCAGCTCTCCAGCCTCGTCGCCTTGCTGGACAGCAGAGAGCAGAGAATCCGTGGCCAGATGGACGCCGCAGCCGTTTCCCGTACTGTGTCCGCCGAGCGCGAAGCGAGCGACGACGCGGATCTCGCTGAGCATGGCACCGAGGAGCGCATGGACGATGCCGTGGCCGAACACTACCGCATGGAACTGGCCGACATAGCGGTGGCGCGCAAGCGGATCGCCAGGCTCAGCTACGGCGTGTGCGTGGACTGCGGCGAGCCCATTCCTTATCCGCGCCTGCAAGCGTATCCCACGGCCAAACGCTGCACCCCGTGCCAGCGCAAGCACGAGCACATGTTCGGGGCGCCGAGCGGTATGCGATGAGCATGGGCGGGCTCGCCAGGTGAGTCCGCAATACTGCAGGCAGGCCGCGTGGGCGCTGCCCGATTCGATTTCAGGAGCCAGACATGAAAGTCCGTGAGCGTTCGAGCCAGGTCAGGCCGGCCCGTTGGGACCGGCTTCCCCAGGATCCCATCCACGATGCCTACAAGCAGCCGGAGCAGGCGCCCGCCATCGCTTCCTGTCCCGCTTGCCACGCGGTCCTCCTGAAAGGACGTTGGCAATGGCGGGCCGTGCCGCCCGGCGCCAAGGCGCTGATGTGCCCGGCCTGCCACCGCATCGCCGACCATGTGCCCGCGGCGCAGTTGACGCTGGATGGGGCGTTCCAGCGGGAGCACCGGGATGAGATTCTCGGGCTGGTGCGGCACCGCGAAGCCCTGATGAGAGAGAGTCATCCGATGGAGCGCATCATGGCGACGCAGACTCAGGAGGATCGCATCACCATCACGACCACGGGCTTTCACCTGGCACGCGATATCGGCTCTGCCGTGCATCATGCGTATCGTGGCAAGCTTGAAATCGACTATCCCGACGCCGACGAGACCCTCTATGTTCATTGGCACCGCGCTTGAGGACCGTCATGGCGCGCATTGGGGGCCGTCCAGTCTGACAGACACCTCGGCCTTACGGCGTCGATGGAAGTCGCTAGCCGGCTAGCCGGCTAGCCAGCTAGCTGGTCCCTCACCGGCAAAAGGTGATGTCATGACTTTCCAGGACAGGAACGAGGCCGCCGAGCGGCTAGCCGAAGCGCTCTCCGGGTACGGCGACGCCCATCCCCTTGTGCTGGCCATTCCACGGGGTGGCGTGCCGATGGGCAAGATACTCGCCGACCGGCTCGGCGGCGAACTGGACGTGGTCCTGGTCAGGAAGCTAGGGGCGCCATTCGACCGCGAGATGGCGGTCGGCGCGGTCGATGAAAGCGGCTGGGTCTACGTGACGCCCTACGCGGCACGAGTTGGCGCCGACTCCAGCTATCTCAACCAGGAGCGCAACGAACAGCTTGCATTGCTGCGCCGCCGCCGCAAGCAATACACGCCGGGGCGCGCCGCGCGTGCGCTGGACGGGCGCACGGTGATCGTGGTGGACGATGGGCTTGCCACGGGCGCCACCATGATTGCCGCATTGCATGCCGTGCGGCAGCAGCATCCTGCCCGGCTGGTATGCGCTGTGCCCGTGGCCGCGCCGGCTTCGCTCGCTGAGGTGCGGCGTTACGCGGACGAGGTGGTCTGCCTGCGATCGCCGGCCAATTTTTCCGCTGTCGGTGAGCATTATCGGGAGTTTCCGCAGGTTGAGGATGAGGAAGTGGTGGCTTGCCTGGAGGGCGATCCGGGGCAGCACGGGGTGGGGCGTTTGGCGGGACGGTAGTAGGGGTGGGCGTTCTGGAGGCGGTGCTTTTGGTCTTTTCCGGCTGCTGCCAGCCTCTGGCAGCCTGGCCAGTTAGGGAAAGGCGGGCGGCTAGCGCAATGTCATGGCCCATTGCCTGAGTTCGACCCCGTCAGCAAGAGGCGGAGTTCCACGCCGTCGCTGGCAGGCTGGCCAGTGCGCAGAACGTGGATACCGCTGCTTTCGGCGAGCCTGAGCATCGCCCTGTTGGTTGCCAGCGTGGTCCCGACCAGCTCCCGCGTGCCGCGTGCGCGGCAGTAGGCCACCATCTTGCCCAGCAGCAGGCTGCCGATGCCCTGGCGCTTGCAATCGGAGCGCACCGCCACGGCGAACTCAGCGCGCAGGTTGTCGGGGTCGGCTACGGCCCGCACTTCGCCCAGGATGGCCGGCTGCTCGCCGGTTGCCGCGCCGACGGCGACGAATGCCATCTCACGGGCGTAATCGATCTGGGTCATGCGTGCGAGCTGGCTGTGCGGCGGCTGGCGGATCATGCAGAAGAAGCGCATGCGGATGTCATCCGGGGTCATGGCGGCAAAGAAGGCCTGGTAGGCGGGCTCGTCTTCGGGATGCACCGGGCGCAATAGCAACGGTGCGCCGTGCCACGCCACGGTCTCCTCCAGTTCCTTGGGATAGGGCCGGATGGCAAGGCGGGCGGCGCCTGGCTGCGTAGCCGCCGCCACGCCGATGCGCGTGTCCAGGGCCAGCACGCCCGCGCCGTCGGCCAGCAGCGGATTGATATCGAGTTCGGTGATTTCCGGCAGGTCGCATAGCAGTTGCGACAGCCGGATCAGGACCTGGTATAGGGCGTCATGGCAGATCGGCGGCTGGTCCCGATAGCCTGCAAGCAGCTTCGCAACGCGCGTGCGGGCGACAAGATCCCTTGCCAGGTTGACATTCAGCGGCGGCAGGGCGATGGCACGGTCGGCGATGCACTCGGCGGCGGTACCCCCGTGTCCAAACAGCACCACAGGGCCAAACACCGGATCGGTGGTCGCGCCCAGGATCAATTCGAAAGCACCCGGCCGGCTGATCATGCGCTGGACCGTGAAGCCATCCAGGCGCGCCCCGGGCCGTTCGCTGCGAATGCGGGCTTCCATGTGCTCCAGGGCCTGCCGCACCTGGCCGGCAGACTGCAGGTCCAGCGCCACGCCACCGACATCGGACTTGTGCGTAATGTCCCGCGACAGAATCTTGGCGACAACCGGAAAGCCGACGCCTTCGGCAGCGGCGACGGCGGCATCGATGTCGGCAGCGGTCCGGGTTTCCACCACAGGGATGCCATAGGCGGTCAGGACCGTGCGGGCTTCGGGCTCAGTCAGCATCGAACGGCCGGTGGTGAGCGCGTCGCGGATGCACTGTCGCGCACGTTCGCTGTCGGGCTCGGCGCCGGCCGGAACCGATGGCGGCGTCTCCATCAGCAGTTCCTGGTTGTGGCGGTAGGCCACGGTCTGCAGGAAGCCGCGCACGGCCTGTTCCGGCGTGTCGTAGGTGGGAAGGCCCGCATGCCGGCAGATCTGGCGGGCGCGGGTCACCGAGTCGCCGCCGAGCCAGCTTGTGAAGACGGGGCGCGATACCGTCGACGGTATGGCCGGCGCAGTTGGCGTGATGGCGCTGGTGAGGGCAATGGCGATGTCGCTGCTTGGCACGATCGCCGTGGGCGCGTGGATCATCAGGATCGCATCGCTGCCGGGGTCCGCCGCAAGTCGCTTCAAGGTGTCGACGTAACGTTCGACGGGAGCGTCCCCAACGATGTCGATGGGATTCTCGCGCGACCAGGTGGGTGGCAAGGCCGCGTCCAGCAGCTTCAGCGTGGCGTCTCCCAGGGTGGCCAGATGGCCGCCGCCAAGAATCAAGGCATCGGTGGCCATCACGCCAGCGCCGCCGCCGTTGGTCATGATCGCCAGTCGATCGCCGGCGAGCGCTCGCGCGCGAGCGAGCGTTTCCACTGCGTCGAACATGTCTTCGGTGGTGCCCACGCGCAACATGCCGGCCCGGCGGATCGCCGCGTCGTAGATATCGTCGGCGCCTGCCAGGGCACCGGTATGCGAGGTTGCCGCTTTCGCGCCTTCTGGCACCCGGCCGGCCTTGATGATCAGCACTGGCTTGTTGCGGGCAGCCGCGCGCGCGGCGGACATGAACTTGCGCCCGGACCTGACCGCTTCCACATAGAGCAGGATCGCCTGGGTGCCCGGGTCGCTGCCGAGATAGTCGAGCACGTCCGCCACGTCGACGTCGGCGCTGTCCCCGAGCGAGACGAAGTGAGAAAAGCCGATCTGGCGCGATCTTGCCCAGTCCAGCACCGCCGTGGTCAGGGCGCCGGACTGCGAGACGAAGGCCAGCTTGCCGGGCAGGGGGGGCGCGTGCGCAAAGCTGGCGTTCAACCCCAGGCCTGGCACGAGCAGCCCCACGCAGTTGGGACCAAGGATGCGCAGCAGATATGGCCTGGCGGCGCCAAGCATTGCATCCTGCTGGGTTTGCCCGCCCGCGCCATCCGCTCGCGCCATGCCCGCGGTAAGGACCACGGCGGCCAGGGTGCCACGTTCGCCCAGTTCGGCGATCAGGCCCGGCACCGTATCGGGCGGCGTGCAGATCACTGCCAGTTCGGGCGCATCGGGCAGCGCGGCGACGCAGCGATAGCAAGGCCGACCTTCCAGCGCACGGTACTTTGGGTTCACCGCATACACCGGGCCGGCGAAGCCGCTGGCACGGAGGTTGGCAAACACGGTGGCCCCTACGCTGTGCGGTCGTGCGGACGCGCCGATCACCGCGACCGAGCGCGGATGAAACAGATGTTCCAGGTTACGAATACTCATCGTGCTCGGGGTCGTCGGGGTGGGAGGGGGCGCCAGTTCCGTATCCGGCTGCGAGGCGGGCTGCAAGGCGGGCTGCGCGTCAGGCCGGATGCGCCATCGCGTGGACGCCAATATGCCAGCATTGTTCAGCTTGGGGGCATCGGTCTTGATGCAGGACAAGGATGCTGCCGATCGGGCAGCAGAGGTATCAATGGACCGGGATTTCCAAAGCCTCTACTACCTGGCACCTGGCGCTGCGGGCCAGCCCCCGGCCCCCCCACGATCTCTCTCTGCCGGGCAACACCGCGCTTGATCTGGGACAAGATGCGGCAGGCGCGCTGTGCCACCATGAAGTGGCGGTCCGCTCCTCATGCGGGCCCTTCACTCCAAGGAGGCGACAATGAGCAATCTCAGGATTCACGATCCGCTGTCGATCGAACCGGTTGGGGACATGCTGCAAGGCATGTTGCGCGCGTTTCGCGGCAACTATGAAGGAGGATTCGCGTTCAAGGTCGATGTGACCGAGTCTGACAAGGCCTACAACGTGGTCGCCGAGATTCCCGGCGCCAGGAAGGAAGATATCGAGGTGTCCGTCGATCGCGGCACGGTGATGATCTCGGCCAAGGTGGAAAAGTCTTCCGAGCAGAAGGAAGGCGAACGTGTGATCCGGCGTGAGCGCTACAGTGGCTCGATGCAACGCGCCTTTACCCTGGACAGTTCCGTGGACGAAAGCAAGGTGGATGCCAGCTACGAGAACGGTGTCCTTCGGGTGGTACTGCCCAAGAAAGAAGCCTCGCCGCAACAGCGTGTGACGATCCGCTGACATGGTGTTTTCCGGGGCCGCCCACGGGCGTTAATACAGCCAACGCAGCCGATGCAGCCGATGCACAGAGCACATCATGGACCACCGGACCGTGCTGGTCGCGCTCGGCGTGGATCCCGACTGCGCATCCACGGCACTTCGTGGCGCATGTCGAGCCGGCTGCGAGCGCCCCCCGCGGCAATGGATCGAGCGAGAGTTGCTGCGGGATCCTGAGGCTGACCGGTGAACGGGGCGTCGACGCGGCCACATTGAGGCACCGGGCATGCAAGGGACCTTTGAGGCCGCGTTGCGTGTGCTCAAGCCGGGAGGCACGCTTATTCCTAGCCCTCCAGCACGTAGCTCCCGGGGGCGTCGGCGAGCGCGCCGTGCGCCGCGTCGCGCGCGGGGACCCGTCCAGTGGAGTGCGACGCCAGCCAGCCCTGCCAGCAGGGCCACCAGGATCCCTCATGCCGTTGCGCGGTCGAGAGGTAGCGTTCGGGGCTGTCATAGGTTGCTTGCGCCGCGCGCGTTTCCACCCGGTATCGGCGACCGGGATGCGAAGGGTCCGCCACGATGCCGGCATTGTGGCCGCCCGAGGTCAGCAGGAACGTCAACGGCGCCGACGTCAGCAGATGCAGCTTGTAGACCGAGCGCCAGGGCGAGACATGGTCATGCTTCGTGCCGACCGCGAAGATCGGCATGCCGATGTCCGACAGGGCGACGGGGCGGCCATCCACGCAATAGCGTCCTTCCGCCAGGTCGTTGTTGAGGAACAGCTTGTGCAGGCACTCCGAATGCATGCGAAAGGGCAGGCGGGTGACGTCCCGGTTCCACGACACCAGGTCGTTCGGGCGCAGCCGCTTGCCGAGCAGGTACTCGCTCATCATGCGGGACCAGACCAGGTCGCGCGAATGCAACATCTGGAAAGCGGCTGCCATCTGGGGACCGTCCAGGTAACCTTGCTGGCGCATCATCGCGTCCAGCGTGGACAAGGCGCTGCTGTCGATGAACAGGCCGAGTTCTCCTGGCTCGGTGAAGTCCGTCTCGCTGGCGAACAAGGTCAGGCTTTGCAATGGCGCGCCACCGTCGTCGCGGCTAAGCGCGGCCGCGCAGATCGACAGCAGCGTGCCGCCCAGGCAATAGCCGGCGGCGTGGATGCGCGTATCGGGGCAGCGCTCCTGCGCCGCGTGCAAGGCGGCCCGCACGCCGAGGCGCAGGTAATCGTCAAGCCCGAGGTCACGCGCTTCGGCACCCGGGTTCTTCCACGAGATCATGAAGACCGTGTGGCCTTGCTCGACCAGGAAGCGCACCATCGAGTCACGCGGCTGCAAGTCCAGGATGTAGTACTTCATGATCCAGGAGGGCACGATCAGCACTGGCTCCCGCCATACCTCGGCGCTGGCTGGCGCGTACTGGATCAGCTCGATCAGGGCATTGCGGAACACCACCTTGCCGGGCGTAATGGCGACGTCCCGTCCTACCTTGAAGGCGGGCGGGCGACGCAGCTTTGGGTCGCGCGTCAGGTCCGCCATCACGTCCTGCATATCGTGCAGCCAGTGCTGGGTCCCGTTGACGAAATTGCCGCCGGCGCTGGCAGCCGTGGCCTGCAGCACCACGGGATTCAGCCACCAGGCATTGCCGGGCGAGCAGGTATCGAGCATCTGCCGCGCGCAGAACGACACGATCCGCTCATGGTGCGGGGATACGCCACGCAGCCCATGCGTCAGCGACGCCCATAGCGCCTCGTTGTTGTGAAAGGCATCGCGCCAGAAGCGGAAAGGCCACTGCGACCAGGCGGGGTCGGCAAAGCGCAGGTCGGACGGAGGCGCCGTCGCGCCGGGCGCTGGTTGTGCAGTGGCCGGACCGGGCCACATGCCGCCCGTCGCGGCAATCATTGCGCTTATCCACTCTCCCAGGGACGTGTCGACCTTGCCAGGGGAGACGGCCAGGTGCAATGCCCAGTCCAGTCCGGCCAGCCAGAACGAGGCAAGCGACATGCCTTGCGTCGCGCAGGCCAGCGTAGAGCGCACTTGCTCGTCGAGCTGGTCCGGTACAGCCTCGATGGGAGCGCAGCCGCATTCCGCCTCGGGTGCAGCGGCAGGTTCACGGGTTGGCATCGGTGCGTTCATTGCATGTGCTGCCCGCCATGGATGGCGATATAGGCGCCGGTGACAAATGCTGCGTCAACGGAGCACAGGAAGGTAACCGGCGCCGCGACCACTGCCGGGCGCCCCAAGCCTGCCGACAGGGGCCACCGGCGCAGGCCGGCAGGATCAGTCGGGGTTTCCGCCCGAGGCCGGGCAGGTCTTGACGCCGAGCAGGCTGTAGAGGGGACAGATGCGGACGAGCCCTGTCAGGACCGGGATCACGCCGATCCATCCCCACACGCCGATCGTGCCGGTGACGGCAAGGCCGATCAGGGCCAGGCCGACAACGATCCTGAGCGTGCGGTCAACCGTACCGATATTGGTTTGCACAGCGTCCTCCTTTCGATAGCCCGTTAAATGCAGGTGCGGCGTTGCCGGGTTCGTTTCGCGATCCGGCGGCTGCACGAGCCCAATATAGCCGGATGGCTGCCGGTGGCCTTGATCTATGGCAACTTTGACGCGTACTAGTACTAGTGCTGGATTGCACGCAACTCCGGTGTCACCGGCCGCGCCGCAGGCGAGATTGATCTGCGTCAAAGGCCACCAGGCGCCCGACACTAGACTGAGTACACGGCACCAGCGTGCCTTGATGCCCCTGCGCAGCACACGGCCAAGAAAGCAAGAACATGGTGCCCGGTATCCTCAAACTCGCGTACAAGCTGCTGGTCAACGACCGGGCCAAGTTCACCGGATTGCTGGTCGGGATCACATTCAAGACCGGGCTCGGCACCAATATCCTGCTGATGACCGTGATCAGCTTTATCGTCGGGCTGTCGATCTCCGGGCAGACGTTCTACACCTTTATCCTCGAGAACCTGGAGAAGTTCGGCGCACTCAAGGCCATCGGCGCCAAGGGGCACGAACTGGTGGCGATGATCGTGTTCCAGGCGGCTTTCACCGCGTACGGCCTGGGCATTGGGCTGTGCGCCATCCTGATCAGCCTGGCGCGGCTGCGTATCCCCGACTACGCCGCCATGATCACGTTCTATAACCTGGGCCTCGCGCTGGTGATGGTGATCGTGATCGCTGCGGTGTCCGGTTATATCGGAGTGCGCAAGGTGCTGCGCATCGAACCCTTCGATATCTTCCGGGGGTAAGCATGCCGCGCGTTGCCATTGCCGCAAAGGCGCTGGACAAATGGTTTGGCGAAGGCGAGGCCCGGACCAATGCGCTCAGGCAGGTCACCTTCGAGGCGTACTTCGGCGAGATCCTGTTTATCGTAGGCCCATCCGGCAGTGGCAAGACCACGCTGCTGAGCGTGATCTCCGGCATCCTGCGCCCGGACGGTGGCGAGGTGGTGATCGACGGCACCAGTATCTGGCAGATGGACAACGATGCGCTGGCGGCTTTCCGCCTCGCCAGGATCGGCTTCGTGTTCCAGGACTTCCACCTGTTTGGGCGCCTGACCACGCTGGAAAACGTGGCGATCCCGCTGATTCTCAAAGGCCGCGACTGGAACGATGCGCTGAACGAAGCCAAGCGCTACCTGGAGATCGTCGGGCTTGCCAACCGCGCCCAGTTGCCGCCGATCAAGCTCAGCGGCGGCGAGCAGCAGCGCGTCGCCATCGCCCGTGCCATTGTCAGCCAGCCCGACATCCTGATTCTCGACGAGCCCACGGCCTCGCTGGACGGCGACACCGGCCACGCCATCATGGAGTTCGTCAAGGTGCATATCCTCAACGACAAGCGCTGCATCGTGATCGTCACCCACGATGCCCGCATCTTCGACATGGCCACCCGCATCCTCGATATGGAAGATGGCAAGCTCAAGGGCATCGAGCGGGGAGAGCACAGATCCAGTCCACCACCGAGCTGGCGGCCCTGGTGCGCGAGCAGGTGGAGATCACGCGCGCGCAGGTGCGGGCCGGCACGACAGCACACGCCAGCGAACTGAGCCTGGCGGTGCAGCTTGCCGCGCTGGAGGCGACGCTGCCGCCGTTGCGGCAAAAGCTGGAGCAGGCCGATCATCTGGAGGCGACCCTGTCTGGCCATTACCCTGCCGAGGGCGAACCGGTTGCCGTGACGCTGGAGACCCTGCGCTTGCCGGCGGACATTCCCCGGCTGCTGCCGGCGGAACTGGTCCGGCGCCGTCCCGATGTGCTGCTGGCCGAAGCGCAGCTCCACGTCGCCAGCGCCGAGGTGGGCGTGGCCACCGCCGCCATGTTTCCCGCCATTACCCTGAGTGCTGGCTATGGCCGCGAGAGCTTGCAGACCGGGACGCTGTTTGGCGGCGGCAGCGCAGCCTGGAGCCTGGGGGCGGGCCTCACAGCGCCGCTGTTCCATGGCGGCGAACTGTACTACCGGCGGCAAGCCGCCCTGGCGCAGATGGACGCGGCGCAGGCCGGCTACCGTCAGGTGGTGCTGGCTGCGTTTGGACAGGTGGCAGACGCATTGCGTGCCCTGGACCACGATGGTGAGCTGGTCGAGGCCACGCGGCATGCGCGGGATCTCGCCCATGAGGCCTTGCAGGAGGTCCAGGCCAACTTCCAGGCCGGCACCGCCGGCTACTTGCAGGTACTGGTGGCGGATGCACAGTTTCACCAGGCCGATATCGGCTACCTGCAAGCCAGGACCCAGCGGCTGCAGGACACCGTGGCCTTGTTCCTGGCGCTGGGCGGGGGCTGGGACGCCAGCACCTAGTGTCCAGGCAGGGCAGGCGCTCAGGACTACCGCTTCGTGATGGCGGCATTCAGCCAATGTCATCCTCCGACAGCGCCTCGTAGCCAGCCACCACATCGAACAGCTCCTCGTCGATCGCGCTTTGCCGCTCGCTGTGAAACCGGCCGCGAAGGCTGGCGAGCAGTTCGTCGATGTTCTTGTCGGCCCGCTCCATCGCAGCCAGGCGGCTGGCGTTCTCGCTCGCCAGCGATTCGGCGCAGGCGCTGAACAGCGAGATAAAAAGGTGCTCGCGGATCAGCGCGCGCATCGTGGCGGTGCCGCCCCCGATCACTTCCGGCGGATTCGGCGTTGGCCAGCGCTGTGCCAGCAACCCGGCCAGCCATTGCGCGTCAAGCGGCAACAGGCGTTGCTCCACGGGCTGGAAGAGGGCGCCCGGCCTTGGCTGATTGTAGAAGACGTAGATCCGAGGCTGCGCGGCCTGGCTCGGGTGTGTTTCCGTATCGAGCTGCAGCCGGTCGACCAGCGGGGCAATGGCCTCGACCGAACCGGGCACCGCATAGGTGCCGGCCACGCTCACGCCGGCGCTGGCCAGGCGTGCCCGCACCCGCTCGCCGACAGCCCAGACCTCTCGCTTTCCGGGCATGGCCAGGAGCGTTCTGAGCGCATGGTCGGCGATCACCTCGTTGAACTGGCCCACCAGCCCTTGGTCGGAGCCGAACACGATGGCGCCGACCGCTCCCGTTGAGGCAGGCTTGCTTTGCCCCGGCGTTAAACCGGCGGGCGCCAGCGGGCGCAGGCATGCCCAAAGACCAAGGCTCACCGCGCGGCGGTAGTCGCCCAGCGCCAGCACGGACTGTTCGTACTGGCTGATGCTGGATGCGGCCAGCGCGCGCATGGTGCGAACAACGGCTTGCAGATCCGTGGCGCTGCCGATCTGGTGCCGCAGCGTGGCGGCCGAGTCGCTCATTGCCTCCACCCCTCTGCCGGAGAGCGTGCCTGCGCTTCGAGCCCGGCCCCGCTATTGGTACCGGTATCGGCACCGGCCTGGAACTGCGCAAGGGCGGCGCGGACGAGCGCGGTCACTGCCTGGCCATCCGCCTCGTCCGGCTTGCCCGCGGCCTCGAAGCGGGCGGTTATCGCCGGTGGGATGCTCGCCGCCGCGGCGCGCACTGCTAGCTGCGCGTCCTGCATCCGGTCCAGCGGCACGGCATCGAACAGCCGCGCGGTCAGCGCGCTCAGGATGGCGATCTGCGCAGGCACCGGGACCGGGTCCGATTCGGGCTGCATCAGGCAGGCGCGAATGCGCTGGCCGTGCGCGATGGACTGGCGGCTGTCATCATTGAGCCTGGCGCCGAAACGAGAAAACGTCTCGAGTTCCTCGAACTGCGCGTAGGCGAGCTTGAGATCGCCGGCCACCGCGCGAAAGCTGCCCCGCTGCGCCTTGCCGCCCACGCGCGACACCGACTTGCCGACATCCACCGCGGGCAGCACGCCAAGCGCGAACAGCGTAGGCGACAGATAGACCTGGCCGTCGGTGATCGAGATCAGGTTGGTCGGGATGTAAGCCGACATGTCTTGCGCCTCGGTCTCGATGATCGGCAGCGCGGTAATCGAGCCACCACCGCGCTCGGCGGCGAGGTGCGTGGCCCGCTCCAGCAGCCGCGAATGGATATAAAAGATGTCCCCCGGGAAAGCCTCGCGGCCGGGCGGGCGGCGCAGCAGCAGCGAAAGCTCGCGGTAGGCGCGGGCGTGCTGGGTGAGGTCGTCGTAGACGATCAGCACGTCCCGCCCGGCCTCCATGAAGTGCTCGGCGATGCTGGTGGCGGCATACGGTGCGATATAGGCCAGCCCCGGTGGCTGGTTGCCTTCGGTGACGACCACGACGGTATAGTCCATCGCCCCCTTGGCGCGCAGGGTCGCCACCGCCTTGGCAACGGCCGAGGCGCGCTGGCCGATGGCGCAATACACGCACACGACGTCCTGGCCGCGCTGGTTCAGGATGGTATCGATGGCGATGGCGGTCTTGCCGGTCTGGCGGTCCCCCAGGATCAGCTCGCGCTGGCCTCGCCCGATGGGAATCAGCGCATCGATGACTTTCACGCCGGTCTGCAGCGGCACCGTGACCGCCGCGCGCTCCATGATGGGCGCGGCCGGGCGCTCGATCGGCAACCGCGCGCTGGCCGCGAGCGGCCCGAGGCCATCGAGCGGGCGGCCGAGCGGATCGATCACGCGCCCGAGCAGCATCTTGCCCACGGCCACGTCCATCACGCGGCCCGTGCGCTCGACCTGGTCGCCGGCCCGCAGCCTCCAGTAGTCGTCGAGCAGCACCACGCCGACCTCGTCTTCATCGACATTGAACGCAATGCCGTACACGTCGCCGGGAAAGCGCACCAGCTCGTCATAGCCGATGCCAGGCAGGCCGCGGACTTGCGCGACGCCCGTGGCCACGCTGACGATCGTACCCACCTCCTGCGCCGCTAGTGCCGGCACGAAGCGGCTGCGCGCCTCGCCCATGGCGGCGAACGCCCGTTCGATGGCGGTTTGCGGCGGGGTAAGCGCGACGGTCATGGCTGGCTGGCCTCGGGCTTTGGCACTGGCTTCGGCGCGGGCTGCGGCACGGATTCCGGCTCGGGCCCGGCATGCATCACCGCGTTCTCCGGGCTCAGCAGCTCGCTCACGGCATGCTCCAGCGAGCCGAGATAGCCATCGATGCTCCACGCCAGCTTCTGGCCGCCGACGATGAGTTCGATGCCGCTCACCAGTTCCGGAGCCGTGTCGAACTGCAAGGGGATGGCAGTGCCCAGGATGTCATCCACCGCCGCCTGGATGGCGGCGCGCTGTGCGGCAGGCAGCGCGAACGCACCGCGCACCACAGCGTGCGCCGCCGGCTGCCCGAACGCGGCCGCAAGACTGGCTCTCGCCGGCTCGTCGAGCGCACGCAGACGGCGGATGAAGACGTCGGCCACGCGTTCTTCCAGGCTCGCCGAGGCCAGGTCCGCGAGCGCCCGGCGCGCGATGGCAAACACCTCGCGCCGCGCCAGGTCGCCAAGCGCCTGCGTCAGTTGCCCGGCTTCGCTGCGCAGCGCGTCCTGCCGTTTTGCGGCAAGCGCGTCCGCAGCCTGGCGCGCGGCTTCCAGCCACTGCCGGCGCTGCGTCTCGGCATCGCCAGCCGCCTGTGCCAGCAGCGCAGCGCGCTCGCGCTCGAACGCATCGGTCTTCTGCTGGAACGCCTCGCCTTGCTTGCACGCCTCGGCCTGCCTGGCGCTGGCGTCGGCGATCTGCCTGGCGATCCTGCCTTCGCGGGCGTCGATGGCGTCAAGCACTGGCTGGTAAAGAAAGCGCTTCAGCAGCCAGACGAGGATGACGAAGTTGAGCGCCTGCGCGCCCACGGTGAACCAGTCGATCAGCATGGCTTACCTGGCCACCGCGCGGGCGATGGCGGCGTTCCAGAAGGGGTTGGCAAAGATCAGGATCATCGAGACGACGAAGCAGTAGATCGCCGTCGACTCGATCATCGCCAGGCCGACGAAGAGCGTGCGCGTGATCGTGGCCGATGCATCGGGCTGCTGCGCCAGCGACGTCAGCGCCGTCGCTACCGCCCGGCCTTCCGCGAGCGCGGGCCCCATGCAGCCGAAGCCGGTGCAAAGGCCGGCCATGGCGATCGATGCCACCGCGATGATTGTCAGGCTGTCCATGGGATGGTTCCTTGGTCGGGTTCAGGGTGTCTTTTCGATCGGCAGGCCTGGCTCCGCCTTGCCGTCATGCGTGGCCGCCGCGAGATAGACCGCGGCCAGGATGCTGAAGATATAAGCCTGCACCATGCCGGTAAGCAGGCCGAGCGCGGTCATCACGATGGGAAACAGGAACGGCGTGATCGTCACCAGGATGGCGATGATCATGGCTCCGCTCATCATGTTGCCGAACAGGCGAACCGCCAGCGCCAGCGTGCGCGACAGTTCGCTGATGATGTTGAACGGCAGCATCATCAAGGTCGGCTCGAGGTAGGACTTCAGGTAGCCGCGCAGCCCCTGGTCGCGGATGCCGTACAGCGGCACCGCCACGAACACGCACAACGCCAGCGCCAGCGTGGTCGACAGCGATCCGGTGGGCGGCTCGTAGCCGGGAACGATGGTAAACAGGCTGGCCGCGGCGACGAACAGGAACAGGGTGCCCAGGAAACCGAGATACTTGTGCGGCTGGCGCAGGCCGACTTCCGCGATTTGCTGCGCGATCCCGGTCACGATGATTTCAAGCAGGTTCTGCCAGCGCGAGCGGCGGTGGCCCAACGAGAGCCGGCGCGTGACCAGCCAGGAGCCCAGGGTCAGCACCCCCATCAGCACCCAGGTGAAAAGGATCGTGCCGTTGAGCTTGACGAAGCCGTGCTGCCAGAAGATCCACTGGTCAGGGCTGAGGCGCATGGCCCGTCTCCCGAGGCGCCGGGGCGCGGCGGTGGTCCGCCCATCGCGCCGTCATCCATGTCACCGCCACGCGCGCCACCGCGAAACCAGCCAGGCAGGCAGCCATCCGCTCCCATTGCCCCGCGCCGACGGCGTAGAAGCCGAGCAGCGTGACGCCCATGCGCAGCAGCAGGCTGCCCAGCAGCCATAGGGCCGACTGACCGGATGAAAGCGTCCGGCGGACCGTCCACCACAGGCCGCCGAAAAAAAAGCCACCAAGTGCACCACCCGCGAGGGCCGCAAGCAGCAATGCCGCCACGTCATGTATCCGCATCGTCTTTCTCCTCCTGGTCCTGGCCTTGGTCTCGCCGCATGGCGCGGTCCTCCTTGGCGACCCAGTGCCACGCATTGAAGCAGCCGAGCACCAGGCCGGCCACCAGCAGCGCCAGCGTCCATGCGTGCCGGCCGGGATAGTGCTTGTCCAGCCAGATGCCCAGCGCCGCGCCGAGCAGCGTCGGCACTACCACCGACCAGCCGACCAACCCCATCATGCCCAGCCCGAACCAGACCCCCGGCACGCCCTGGCGCCGCGCCCTGAGCTTGCGCTGCGCCTTGGCGCCCACTTTGCCTGCCAGCGTGGGCGCGGGCTTGGGCGGCCCGCCGGGCGGTGGGTCGGTCATGGCGACGGCTTGTGAAGCTTGGCGAAGCGCGCAAGAAAGCCCGTCTCCAGCTTGGCCATGACCGTGCGCAGGCTGCGCGCCTGCTCGTCCTGGGCCAGGAACTCGCGCTCCACGGTGTCGCGCAGCGTGGCCAGGTCGGCGCCCGCCATGGCGCGGCGCACCGACACGCGCACATCGAGGCCGGTCTTGACCAGCACGCCGTCATCGACCGCGATAAACACTTCGCCATCGGCCGGCGTTTCGAAGGTCAGGATGCCGGGTGCGAGCGCCGCGACGCAATCGAGGCGATGCGGCAGCATGCCGAACGCCCCCCCGGCGGTCTCCGCCACGATGCGCGACACATCGCGCTTGCGCAGGAAGACCCGGAAGGGCAGCAGTATCTCAAGCAGCATGCGATCTGGCGGCATGGCTCTCCTTTGCTGGTTCTGGCGCCGCGGGCGCGGGCTTGCCCCTCGCTTCGGCGATCGGCCCGATCATGTAGAGCGCGCTTTCGGGGTAGTCCTTGAACTCATCGCGCAGGATGCGCTCGCACCCATCGAGCGAATCCGCCAGGCTGACTGTCCTGCCTTTGATGCCGGTGAACTGCTCCGTGGTGAAGAACGGCTGGGTCAGGAATCGCTCCAGGCGGCGGGCGCGGGCGACGACGCCGCGGTCGGCGGGGGAGAGCTGTTCCAGCCCCAGCATGGCGATGATGTCCTTGAGTTCCGCATACTGCGCCAGCGTGCGCCGGATATCCTGCGCCAGGCGATAGTGGCGCGCGCCGACGATGCCGGGCGTGGCCATCCTGGAATTCGATTGCAGCGGGTCGACGGCAGGGTAGAGGCCCTCGCTCGCGCGCTTGCGCGACAGCACGATGGACGCCGACAGGTGCGAGAAGGTATGCACCGCCGCCGGGTCGGTGAAATCGTCCGCAGGCACATAGACCGCCTGGATCGAGGTGATGGCGCCGGTGTCGGTGTTGGCAATGCGCTCCTCCAGCCCGGACAGTTCGGTGCCCATGGTCGGCTGGTAGCCCAGCCGCGACGGCATCTGCCCCATCAGGCCAGACACCTCCGATCCGGCCTGGATAAAGCGGAAGATATTGTCGATCAGCAGCAGGACGTCGCGGTGCTCATCGTCCCTGAAGTACTCGGCCATCGTCAGCGCTGCATGGCCAACCCGGAAGCGCGCTCCCGGAGGCTCGTTCATCTGGCCGAAGACCATGACCATGTCCTGTAGGACGCCGGCCTCGCGCATGTCGTGGTAAAGCTCCTCGCCCTCGCGGCAGCGCTCGCCGATGCCGCAGAAGATGCTCACGCCCCGGTGATGCCCGACCATGTTGTGGATCAGCTCGGTGAGCAACACCGTCTTGCCCACGCCCGCGCCGCCAAACAGGCCTGCCTTGCCCCCGGTTTCGAGCGGCAACAGCACGTCGATCGCCTTGATGCCGGTCTCGAACACCATCGACTGCGTGGAGCGCTGGGACAGGGGTGGCGGCACCCGGTGCACCGAACGCCACTGGACATGCTGCGGCGCCGGCAACCGGTCGATGGGCTGGCCGAACACATCGAACATGCGCGACAGGATGCTGGCGCCCACCGGCGCCTGCAACGGTCCACCGGTGTCCTGCACCGCCATGCCTCGCGCCAGCCCCTGGGTGGACGTCAGCGCAATGCAGCGCACATGCCGCGCATCGCGCTGGGCCAGGACTTCGATGGCGATCCGGCCATCCATGCCGGTACGCAGCAAGGTGCGAATCGGCGGCAGTCCTGCCTCGAAGCGCACGTCGACGACGCTGCCGCGCACCGCGGCAACCACGCCCCGGCGCGCGCTCACCGGCAGCCCCCATGTGCGGGCGGAACCGGTCCATGCGGGCACCTGGCCTCTAACCGTGCCCGCATGGCTGTCCGGCGATGCGCCACTGCCGCCGTCCTTGCTCCGGTCATGTGATCATACTCAAGCCGCCCGTGACTTGCTGCCGTTTTCACCATGCCGCCTACACCAGGCGCCGCGCGTGCGGCAATGCCCAATGATGCGCTTGCCCAGCCGGGAAAAGTTGATACAGATCAACTTAGCGCATGCGTGGCACCGAAGCAAGACGTTGCGCAGCCGGTGCGATCGGATCGCTGATTTGCGGCGCGTGGAGCGGCAGCGACTGCAACGCTTCAAGGACCCTGTCGACCGCCCTTGCGTGACCGGCGTCGGACAAACTCCGCCAGTTGGCGGCGGATATCGCCGATCACGGGCCCCCGGTCAACCGCGCGGGAATCGAAGGGCCCCAGTTGAGCATGGGCAATGCCTGCTTGAACGACGTGCAGTCCGGCGCGAATTCAATACTCGCCCTGGACAAGTCGGCTCCTTGACCCGGGTGGGCAGTTCATGACTCCAGCGGGCAAGCCGTGCCTGCCGCTAGCGCTCTAGCCGCTGGAAGGCTTCACGACTGGCGATGGCTCGCCACTACCCCATGCGCCGTGCCCCCGCACAGGAGCGGGCGGGGCAGCGCCCGCCCGAACGGGCTCAGCCGGGCGCTGGTGGCGGGGCTGAGCACGAGCGGCGTGCCGGCCTTTCCCGTCCCGCCGATAGTGGTAAATGAGGTGGGATGGGATTGAGAACGATATAGCAGAGGATCGGCGCCTGGCCGGCGCCGCAACGGACGGGTAGCGCGCCGAGCGGGGCCTAGGCGCGCAACATCGGCCGCGCGCCAAACCATCAGACCGTGCTCAACGACGGCCTGAATCACCTTGAACCGGTCCAGTTCACGCAGCGACATGGTCACCATCTCGGGCTTCGGCATGGCTGGACTCCGATCCAGGCGGATAGAGCGCCAGCATGCTCGCGTTAGCCTACAGGTACGACATTTCTATTTGGCTCTAGTACGACATTACTATTTAGCCGTAACACAAGATGTCTAGGCCAAATTCAAATGTCCTGTCTTTGGCCAGATCAGAATGTCCGGTTTAATGCAGGATGGTTTTGATTCT